>DASTNU010000122.1:0-2621 GCA_035720605.1 Longimicrobium sp.
ACGGCGACGTGCAGGGTGACGGCAACCTCGCGCGGGGAGATCACCACCCCCTCGGCGCCGACGTGCGTACCCTCCGCCTGCAGGTTGCTCAGGACCAGGCGATCGGCGTTTTGCTGGTAGGTTCCCGTGTACGTGGTGCGCGTGGTGGCGCCCACGGTGCCGTCCGCACCCCTGACACGCGTGGCCACCAGCACGGACGCGGCGTTGGGCGCGGAGAGCGTCAGCTGGGCGTCCACCACCTGCACCTGCGCGCCGGACGGGTCGCCGCGCACCGGCACCGGCGGCTTGTGGCCGTTGACGCTGTACACGCCGTACCGCCCCTCCACGCCCTGCGGCTCGGAGGCGCCGTCGCACGCGGACAGGGCCATGACGAGGAGCGCGGCGGCGCCGCGGAGAAGGTGACGCGGCATGACGGACCCGATGGATGAAGGAAAGAGGGTGCGCTTCATGGCAGCGGCGAGGCGCAGCGGGCCGGCTGGCTGGCCGGCGCGTACTCCAGGCGCAGCGGCCTGCCGCCCTCGCTGCGGATGTTGTGGACCAGCTCGTCGTTCTCCACCTGCAGCGTGTCGATGCGCAGCCGTCCCTGCTGGCCGAAGAGCGCCGGCTCCACGATCAGGAGCAGCCGCCCGTTGCGCACGCGGTACGGCACCGGGGCGGAGGTGCACCCTACCGAGAACGCCGAGTCCGCGGCGCTGAAGTACGTCACCGTCTGGTGGGCCGTCGTGTAGACCACGCTGTCACGGTCCAGGAACTCCAGCGAGCGCGCCATCACCCGGTTGACGGAGTAGGTGACGTTGTCGTTCCAGTACTGGGTGTCCACGGCGGCGGGAACTGGTTGCCCTTCCACCATCTGCAGGACGTAGACGCCGTCCAGGGGCACGGAATCGGTCGAACCCTCGCAGGCGGCGAGTGCAAGGCTCAGCGCCAGCGTGCGTGCGATGTGGCGATATTGCATCGGAAGCCGATGGGAAGCGACGGAAGGCGGTGAGACAAATGTTTCAGGAATTTACCGGCGCGGCGGCGGGAACTCAAGCGCCTGGCGACGGATCAGGGAGTCGGTGCACGCAAGGCGCGGAGCGGCGCCTCCCTCGAACCGAAGTCGAAAGAAGAGCACGTTTCATGAGCGTCGCGCGATCGCCTCGACCGGAACGCTGGCGGATGGTTCTCCACGCGCTCCTCGAACTCGGGGGCAGGCAGCAGGCGGCGGCGGGCACGATACCCGCCGCCGCCTGTGCTTTCCCGCATCGAGGCGCTACTCGTCGTCGCTGCCGGTGGCGGGCTCCACGCCGGCGCCGCGGCGGCAAATGGCGACGAAGTCCGGCTCCGCGGCCTGGCACGCCTGGTGGCGCTGCGCCGCGTCCGCCACCAGGATGGAGATGGTCTCGCCGACCACGCGGTAGCAGTCGCGCTTGTGGGCGGCGGTCCGCACCGCGCGGCAGAAGCGCAGCCCCTCACCGGGATCCGCCGCCAGGTTCACCAGGTTCTGCGCGACGCCGATGGTGCACCACAGGTCCCCTCGCCCCCCGGCCAGCCCGGTCGTGCGCCCGCACAGCTCGATCGACCGCTGGTGGTCCTGCGCGGCGAGCGCCGTCACGTCACGGCCCAGGCTGAGGAAGCAGACCGACACCATCTCCGCCGGCGCCTGCTCGCAGGCCTTGCCGGTGGCCGCCACGTCGCTGCCGTTGAAGAACAGGATGGCCGAGCTCTGCAGCGTGTAGCACTGCTCCTGGTACTTCTGCGCCACCGCGTTGCACGGATAGAGGGGATCGCCGCGGTCCAGCGCCTTCCACTCGCCGTGCTGCATCCCCCCGTGCCCTGCGTGCTGGCCGGCCTGCGCCTGCTCGCCACCGCCGTGGTCGCCGTGGCCCTCGTGTCCGGCCTGGGCCTGCTCTCCGCCGTGCGCCGCGTGCCCATCCCCCGGCGCAGCGCCCTGCGTGCCGGCGTGGCCCTCCGCGGTGTGGTGGGGATGCGTGATGCGGACGATGTTCTCCATGAAGACGCCGCCGTAGCACATCTCGCGGATGAAGTCGTCCGTGGCCTGGTCGCACGCCTCCAGCGACATGGGGACGTGGTTGTCGTGCACGGCCATCAGCCCGTGCCCCATGCCGTGCGCGCACTGGAAGAAGAGGAACGGCCTGTCGCGGTGCGGCGCGCACATCGTGTCCAGCTCGGCCTTGCCCGCGATGCGGCCCTGGCCTGCCAGCGCAAGGAAGTAGCCCTGCACGACGCCGTGGTAGCACCCGGACATCTGCGTGGGCGGGCACCCCTCGAAGGTCCGCGCCAGCGTTTCCGGCGAGCGGTACGCAGCGATTCCCAGTCCGTGCGCCAGCGCGTGGGCGTTCTGGCGCACGTCGCCGTCCACGTTCACCAGTGTGTCCAGCACCTCCATCGTCCGGCCGATGCCCACCTGGTCGATGAGGCCCACCAGGTTGCGCTCCACGCAGGGCTGCTTGCTGCGGAACCGGCTGCCGCACTCGCGCCGGATCCAGCGGGAGATCTCGCTGGCCTGCGACTGCGCCGTCCACGCGGGCTGCGCGGAGGGGGCGGCGTCCGGCAGGTCCGGCGCGGGGCCGGTCCGAGCGGTCGGCGTACAGGCGGCCAGCAGCGCGAAGCAGGCGGCC
>DASTNU010000123.1:0-2810 GCA_035720605.1 Longimicrobium sp.
CGCAGGCGGATTTCGTGAATTTCCAGCCGCGATTTCAATCGCCCGACGTGATGCCCGGCCGACGCGATACTCGCCCGACGCGATACCCGCCCGACGTGATGCCCGGCCGGCTCCCTGCCCTACCGCCGCCGCAGCAATCCCTTGATCCGCCGGAAGATGGCGCCCGCCTGGTCCAGCCCCAGCGCCCCCGCCACGGCGAAGTAGGTGGCGCCGTACACGCCGATCACCAGGACGCCGGTGACCAGCGTCGACAGGCCGTCGGGGAGGAGGATGCGCACCACCCATCCCAGCGCCGCGCCCGCCAGCGCCGCGGCGAACATCCGCGACAGCGGCCCCGCCCCCGCGCCCACGTTGCCGATCCGCTCCCGCAGCGCGCGCTTCAGCAGGTACCACTCCACCCAGGCGCCCACCCCGCTCCCCGCCGCCAGTCCCACCGCGCCCAGCGGCTTCCCGTCGATCCGCAGGTGCCCGAAGACGCCGGCGGGGACGGTGAACAGCTCGCCCACCTTCACGCTCTCGAACTGGATCATCAGCACGATCGCCATCGTCAGCGAGATCGCCACCCGCAGGGTGGCGTAGCGCGCCGGCGTGCGCGTGTCGCGCAGCGCGAAGAAGGTGGACGAGAGCAGGCGCGACGCCGTGGTGGCCACCAGCCCCATCGAGAACCCCAGCAGCGTCAGGTACACCAGCAGCGTGTCGCCGCGGTCGAACTCGCCACGCTGCAGCACCATGGCGATCAGCACGTCGCCCAGCAGCGCGAAGGCGATGAACGAGGGCACCACGTAGAAGGCGATGCGCTCCAGCCCCGCCGACGCCCGCTCGCGCAGGACCTGCGCGCCGCTCTCCCGCTGGCGCGAAAGCTCCGGCAGCTCCGCCGCGGCCACCGACATCCCGAACAGGCTGATGGGCAGCACGTACAGCGTCTGCGCGTACTGCAGCGTCGCCAGCGCCCCCGCGGCCAGGAAGCTGGCCAGCACGGCGTCCAGGTAGGTGCTGATCTGCACCACGCCGCGCCCCATCACCGCGGGGCCGGCGTTCCGCACCGCCTCGCGCACCTGCGGCAGTCCCGGCGCCCAGCGGATGCGGAGCTCGCGGTCCAGGCGCAGCACGGCGGGCAGCTGCACGCCGAACTGCAGCATCCCGCCCAGCAGCGCCCCCCACGCCAGCGCCATCACCAGCCGCTGCGGCGGCAGCGCGCCGCCCAGGAGGAGCATGGTGGCGATCATCGACCCGTTCCACAGCACCGGGGCGAAGTAGGGAAGGAAGAACTTGCGGTGGCTGTTCAGGATCCCCAGCGACCAGGCGGAGAGCACCAGGATGCCGGTCATGGGAAAGATGATGCGGACGGCGCGGATGGTCAGGTCACGCCGCTCGCCCTCGAAGCCGGGAAGGAAGACGGAGACCATCACCGGCGCCAGCAGCACGCCGATGAGCACCAGCGCCCCCGCGGCCGCCGCCAGCAGCGCCAGGATGGCGCCCGCCACCTGCCCCGCCTCCTTCTTGCGCCCCTGGTGCAGCAGCTCCGAGTAGACGGGGATGAACGACGCGCTCAGCGTCCCCTCGCCCAGCAGGTTCTGCAGCACGTTGGGCATGCGCAGCCCCGCCGTGAACACGTCCGCGTACATCGACGTTCCGAAGTACCGCGCGAACACGCTCACCCGCACCAGCCCCGCGATGCGGCTCAGCAGGATCCCCGCCGCGATGAGCGCCGACGCGGCGGTGGACGGCCGCGCGGAGGAGGGGACCACGGCCGGCGGCTCGACGGCCTCGTCGTCCGGGTCCGTGGAGAGGGCGGCGTCCTCGATGGCTTCCGGGCCGGGCTGCGGGAACGGGAGGGTCGCGTCCGGGTCAGGCGCGGCGGGATCGCGTTCGTCGTCGGGATGCGGGGACGGATCGCGGCTCATCAACGCGGGCTCGGTGGAAGAACGCCCGCGCGGGGAGCTCCCGGCGGGCGGCTTTCGTCAGGCGATCGGGCCGGGGGCGGTGGCCGCCGGCTCGCGCGGCGCGGGTGCATGGAGCGCGCCACCCGGCGGCGCATCCTCCGCGGGCGGCGGTTCGTCCAGCCGCACCTCCATCCGCTCCGCCAGGTCGCGCAGCAGCGTGGGCCGCATCGCCAGGTAGGGAAGCACGTTCAGCACGCGCTCCTGCGGCGTGCCCAGCGGCATCAGGTGGTTGCGCACCAGCGGCAGGTCGCGGGCGATGCCGGCGTCGTTCTTCTTCGCGTGCGCCAGGATCTTCGCCTCCGCGTCGGCGACGGCCAGCAGCGCGCGGTTGCGCCGCGCGCCGATGGCCCCGTCCAGGTTGGGGTCGATGCCGTGCGCCGCGTCCATCACCCCGCCGAACCCCTCCACCAGCGCCGCCCGCAGCCCCCGCAGGCGCGCATCCACCTCCGCCGGCATCCGCCGCCGGGCCAGCGCGGACGCCAGCTCGTGCTCCGGCAGCCGCAGCTCCTCGTCCGTCACGCCCAGCTCCGCCGCCTTCCCCGCGACTTCGTCCGGCACCAGCCGGGCGGCGAAGCGTGGATAGGAGACCGGCGGAAGGATGCCGTACGCCTGGAAGAGCGGGCCGATCTGCGCGAAGTACGCCGTCTCCGCCGGGCCGCCCACGTACGCCAGCGTGGGAAAGACGGCGGATTCCACCACCGGCCGCAGGAACACGTTGGGGCTGAAGGCGCCCGGCTCCTCCCGCATCCGCGCCGCCACCTCGTCCACGGTGAAGCGGGTGCGCGCCTCGCGGGCGATCCACCCGTCGCGCGTCCTGGCCAGCCGCTCGCGCCCCGCGGGGCCGTGATAGAAGACGTTCGCCGCCCC
>DASTNU010000124.1:0-2900 GCA_035720605.1 Longimicrobium sp.
GGCCGACGCCCGCGCGCGGCTGCAGGAGACCGGGACGCAGGCCGTGCAGCAGTACCTCACGGAATCCGACGCCGCCGGGGCCGCCGGCGCCCACGACGACGCGGCCGAGGCGCTGCTGCGGCTGGACGACCTGCGGCGCGACGCCGCCGCCGTGGGCGTGGAGCTGGCAGTCCCCGCCGATTACGCGCAGCACCGGCGGGCCGTGCTGGACGCGGCCATCGAGGGCGCGGTGGACGAGAGCGCCCAGCTGGCCCAGTCGGGACGCTTCGACGCCGCGCTGGGCCAGCTGGAGCGGCTGGGCCGCTGGCAGCCGGGCACGGAGCAGCGCCGCCGCGCCGAGGAGTCGCGGCTGGCCGTCTACGCGGACTGGGTGGAGAGCGAGATGGACGCCGGCCGCTACCGCGCCGCCCACGGCGTGGCAGAGCGCGCCATCGGCGCGCTGGGGCGGCAGTTCCCCGGCATCGACCGCATCGTCGAGGCGCAGGAGTACGCGCTGGCGGAGGGGACGCTGCGGGTCGCGGTCCTTCCCGTCGCGGCCAGCCGGTCCGCGGAGCAGGCGCTCCCCGCATCGTTCCTGCGCGACGTGGAGAACGAGCTGGAGGCCGGCGCCTGGACCCGGCCGCCGCCGTTCGTGGAGGTGGTGGACCCGCGTGACGTGCGGCGCCAGGCCCGGCGCTTCGACTTCGACGACCTGGGCTACACCTCCGAGGCCGCGCGCCTGGGCCGCGCCGTGGACGCCGACCTGGTGGTGATGGTGGAGATCGACAGCGTGGCGGTGGCGGAGCCGGATCCCAGCCGCGAGCGGCGGGCGGTGCGCACCCGCTCCGGCGCCGACACCGCCTTCGTCGTCCGCTCCGGGCGGCGCGAGGCGTGGGCGCGGGTGCGCTTCGCGGTGGTGGACGTGGCGGACCGCCGCATCGTCACCAGCGACCGGGTGGTGCCGCAGGCCGCGCGCTCCTACCGCGAGGGCGACTACCCCGGCGACTGGCGCCAGCTGCTGCTGAGCGACGACGACCGCCGCCTCTTCGACCCCGCCCGCCGCGACGACGCCCGGGGCGACCTGATGCGCGAGCTGTCCCGCGCCTTCACCGAGCAGCTCTCGCGCGAGGTGTACGACGAGGTCCTGCGCCTGGTGCGGTAGCTTTCGGTCAGGACGGGATACGAAAGGAGCCGCGGACCGTCGCACGGTCCGCGGCTTCGTCGTGTTGCCGGCCGGATTGGCCCCGGACGGCGGCAGGTTGCCTGGCGCCGACCAGGAATCTACTTGCGGATGCTGGTGGCCGGCTGCGTCGTCTCGATCTCGCGGCTGGCGTACGACGGCAACCATCCAGCCTGAGCGAGTAAACTCGCCGCAACAACTGCGGAAAGCCCCGCAAACTGCGCGGGGCTTCAACCGCAGTCCGCGCAGGCGGACTTCGTGAATTTCCAGCAGCGGTTTCAACCGCCGGACGCGAAGCCCGCCGTTCGCGGCCGTGCCGTCTCTACCCGCGCGTGACGCGCAGGCGCACGACGTAGCTCTCCATCTCCGGCGCGCCGGTGGTGGTGGGGAGCGGCTGCAGGTCCATCACCTCGATGACGTACCCTTCGTGGCTCACGCGCCGCCGCCCGGTCGTGGTGCTCAGCTCCACGCTCCGGGTGGCCTCGCCGCGCTCCTGCAGGATCAGCCCGACGATGGCGTTGCCGGCGGTGATGCACTGCGCGTCCGTGGGGCAGCGCGAATCCTCCGTCACCGCCCCGAAGCCGATGGCCAGGCGCTCCTCGTCGAACATGCGCGTCTCGCCGATGGGGATCCGCACCTGCTGGTCGGCGTCCGTCCCGGGCACCGGGCCGGTGCGGAAGGTGTTGATGCACCCCGCCAGCAACGGCACCACGGCCACCGCGATCAGCGTCCTCATCGCCCGTCCTTTCGCGTTCGTCCGCACCGCATCCCCGCGGGGACATCCGCAAGCATGATGCGCGGCGCGCGGCCGGCGCGCCATCGTCATGCTTTCCCGCGCGGCGTGCGGAGCGTAAGTTCGGCCGCCATCCGCTCCATCTCACACGCCTCACATCATCCATCCCCATGCCGATCCGTTTCATGCGCCGCGCGGCCGCCGCGGCCCTCCTTGCCGCATCCCTGCCCCCGGCCGCGGCGGCCCAGCCGGACGGCTCGGCGGAGGCGCGAACGGCGCGCTACTTCGAGGCCGCGCGCAAGCAGCAGCCGCTGCTCACCGCCTTTCTGCGCGAGATGCCCAAGGGCGGCGACCTGCACAGCCACCTTTCCGGCGCGGTGTACGCGGAGACCTACCTGCGCTGGGCGGCGGAGGACGGCGGATGCATCGACCTGCGGACGCCGCGCATCGTGAACGCCCCCTGCACCCCGTCCGGCGACAGCATCATCCCCGCCGCGCAGGCGGTGGCGAACGCGGGCGTGTACGGGCAGCTGATCGACGCGATGTCCATGCGCAACTGGAACGCGGCGCGCCTGAACGGCCACGACCAGTTCTTCAACACCTTCGGCCGGTTCGATGCGGCCGACCACCGCACGGGCGACATGCTGGCGGAGGCGACGTCGCGCGCGGCGGCCGGGGGGGTGAGCTACCTGGAGCTGATGCTGACGGCGGACGGCCGCCTGGCGCGCAACCTGGGCACCCAGGCCGGGTGGACGCCGGACTTCGGGCGGATGCGCGACACGCTGCTGGCGCTGGGGATGGCGGAGGTGGCGCGGACGGCGAGCGCGAACCTGGACGGCGTGGAGGCGCGGCGCGACACGGTGCTGGCGTGCGGGACGCCGGCGGCGGACCCCGGCTGCCGCGTGACGGTGCGCTGGCTGTACCAGGTGAGCCGCGCCAACCCGCCGCAGCAGGTGTTCGCGCAGATCCTGCTGGGCTTCGTGCTCGCTTCCACGGACAGCAGCGTGG
>DASTNU010000125.1:0-2179 GCA_035720605.1 Longimicrobium sp.
GGCGCCCGGGTGGCTGCCCGCGGCGGCGGGCGCGGCGGCCGCGTGGGCGGTGCTGGCGCGCTCCGTCCGCCGCCCCTGGCGCGTCGCCGGCATCCTGGCGACGGGGCTGGCGATCGCGCTGGCGGCGCGCACGCAGTACCACCTGTGGCGCGTGGCCACGGACTGGGGCGAGGTGCGCTTCACGCTGGAGGTGCGCGCCGGCGAGCGGGTGCACCAGGGGCTGGACCGCATCTTCGACCGCGGCGGGCAGGCGGTGCTGGGCGCGGCGGACCTGGTGGGGCCCCGCACGCGCGTCACCCGCCGGCTCTTCGACACGCTGGAAGGGGTGCGGCAGCGGACGGGGATGACGGCGCTCGTCGTCTACCGTCCGGACGGCTCGCCGCTGGTGTGGGCGGGCGAGCACCGGGGCACGGTGCCGGACTCGGTGCGCCGCGGACTGGTGGAATCGTCGTTCTCCTCCGGCCCGCTCTTCGGCTACGCCTACTTCGCGGAGAAGCTGCGGAGCGGCAACGTGGCGGTGGCGGCCACGCTGCTGGACGCGCACGTGGAGGTGGGGGAGGGGACGGAGCCGTACGCGGACCGCTTCGCCCGGCGCACGGGGGTGGTGCCCCACTTCACCACCCCCGAGCTGGCGCAGGGCGAGGGGATCTGGGACTGGACCACGGAGAACGACACCATCCTGAGCGGCGTCTTCGAGACGCTGACGCAGGACCGCTGGCGCGACCGGGTGTCGCAGCACGGACGGTGGGAGGTCTTCGCGGCGTGGCTGCTGGCGGCGCTGGTCCTGGCGGTCGCCTGGTATCGCGGCGGCTCCCGGCCGCCGGGGATTCCCGTCGCGGTCCTGGCGCTCGGGCTCGTCCTGATTCCGCTGGGCGAGGTGCTGGACGGCGCCGCGGGCGCCGGCAGCGTCTTCTCGCCCGTCCGCTTCGTCCTTCCCCTTCCCGGCGACGTGACGCTGGGCCAGCTGCTGGTGGTGCTGGCGGGGCTCTCCGCCTGGCTGCTGGCCCGGCTGCGGCCCACGCACCTGGCGGACCGGCTGCCGCTGGCGCTGCGCGCGGCGCTGGCGGGCGCGGCGCTGGCCGGCGCCCTGGCCCTGGTGCGCGCGTCCGTCGCGGCGGGGGTGCTGGCGGACCGGCCTTCCGGCGGCGCGCCGCTGGTGCTGGCGCTGGCGCTGCTGGGAGCCATCCCCCTCTTCGTCCTGGTGGGGCGCCGCACGGGGGAGGGGCGGGTGCGGGTGGAGCTGGTGCTGGCGGCGCTGGTGCTGGCGGGGACGATGGCGTTCGCGGTGATCGCCTGGTGGCGTCCCGGGCGCGAGCTGCCGGTGTGGGCGGCCGCGGCGTGGGCGGTGCCCTTCGCCGTGGCGTCGCTGGGCGTGCCGCGGTCGGAGGTGCGGCGCGGGGCGCTCCTTCCCTGGGTGTGCGCCGGGTGGATCGCGGGGACGCTGGCGCTGGCGAGCCTGTGGACGCTGCACCTGAACGAGCGCCTGCGCCTTTCCGAGCGCGAGATCGCGCGGCTGGGGACGCAGGCGGACCCGTTCCTGGACTTTCTGCTGCGCCAGTTCAGCGAGCAGGTGCTGCGCCTGGACGCGGAGGGGCGGCAGGGGGTGAGCCTGCTCTACCAGGCGTGGGTGGAGGCGGGGCTGGCGCGGGAGGGATACGAGGGGCGGGTGACGCTCTGGCAGGACGGCCTGCCCCGGACGGAGCTGCGCCTGGCGGACGCGGCGGTGCCGCCGGAGGCGGTGGCGTCGCTGCTGGATGCGGCGCGGCGGGACGAGGAGCCCAAGCTGGAGCGGGTGACCAACCTCCCCGGCCTGCACTACCTGCTGGTGGTGCCGCTGACGGCGGGGCACAGCGTGTCCGTGGCGGTGCCGCCGCGCGCGTACCTGGGACGCTCCACCTCCCTCGCCCGCTTCCTGGACCCGGAGAAGCCGGCGGGGAGCGGGGTGGGCGGGGCGGCGCTCTCGCTGGTCCCCGCGCCGCCGGGCGCCGCGCCGCCGGGAGGAGGGCTGCGCTGGGTTCCGGCGGAGAACGGCTGGCGCAGCGAGACGACGGTCGCCTTTCCCGGCGCGGCGATGCACGCGCACCTGGTGGTGCCCACCCCCTCGCACTTTCTGCTGCTCGCGCGCGGCGTGCTGGCGCTGGTGCTCATCCTGGCGGCTGCCGCGGCGCTGTGGGCGCTG
>DASTNU010000126.1:0-2562 GCA_035720605.1 Longimicrobium sp.
CAGGCGATCCCCGGCAGCATCGGCGGCTTCTGCACGTCGAGCGGCAGCTGCGTCTGCTACGTCGGCGGGTGACCGGACGGCAGGCCGCGCCGGGCGCACTGCCCGGCGCGGCCTCGCCGACCTTCGCACGGCCTGACAGACCAGGGCGGCGAGCCGGGGCCGCCGGTGGCACCCCAGCCGGCGGTCAAAAACCGGATCAGCCTCGCCGCGGCAAGACGCCCGTTCGGCATCAAACGTTTCCTTGTTCGGCCCTCGTGGCGCGCGCATGCTTGTTTCCAGCAGGAACGCTGGACTTTGGATCGCGAGGCCATCATGGGCATCTACAACCTCCTCGTCCGCGTCGAGGATCGGGCGCGTCGTCTCCATGCCCGGCTGAAGGCGGAGCACCTTTACGCACCGATCGCGTTCTACGTGCTGGTCATGGGCGCGGTGTTCAAGGGCGCGGAACTGCTCATCCCCACCCTGCGCCTTCCCGAGCGGATACTCCAGCTATTGATTCTGGGGGCGATCGCCGGGCTTCCGGGGGTGATCTTCCTCACCCTGGTCGTCGCGCCCCGCCTGCGGAGCAGGGCAGCCGCCCCCCCGCCGTCCCCGGACGAAAGCGGCAAACCGCCCGCCGCCGCGGGCGATCCCTCCACGCTACCCGCGGAACCTGGCGCCGGCTACGTACGGAGCGGGCATCGCCCGCTCATGCCGGGACTGGCCAGCCTGCTGGTGATCCTCGCCGCCGTCATCGTCGTGGGGGTGATCGCCATCGCCGGCGACCTGGGGCCCGGGGAGGAGGACGGCGTGACGGCGCTGGCGGTGCTCCCGTTCAGGGTCTCCGGCGCGTTTCGCGAGACTCCGCACCTTGCGGAGGACCTGCACGCGGGCATCACGGCACAGCTCAGCCGCATCCAGGGGCTGAGGATCACTTCACGACGCTCCGCCAGCGCCGTCCGTACTCGCAACATCAGGGAGATCGGCCGCCGCCTGGACGTGGAAGTCGTCCTGGCGGGTTCGTTACGGCAGGAGGGAGCCCGCGCACGGCTGGACGTGGAGCTTTTCGAAGCAGACTCGGCACGGAGGGTCTGGGTCGCGAGCTTCCCCGTCGATCCGCGAACGCCCAGCCGGGTGTACTACGACCTGGTGCGCGACCTTGCGGCCGTGATGCGTGTGAGCCTGTCGTTCGAAGAGCGGACCAACCTGCGCCAGCTGCACGCGCCCGATCCGCTCGCCCTGGAGCACGTGCGGGCCGCCATGCGCCTGGAGCGGGCGGCGGACCCTACGCTCGTGCAATCCCAGGCGGCGGAGCGCCTGTACCGGGCCGCCATCCACCAGGATCCGCGATATGCGCTGGCGTATGCCCGCCTGTCGCGCCTTTCGAGCCGGATGTACTTCGCGGGACTGCAGCGTACTCCGCAGCGGCTGCACACCGCGGAGGAAGCGGCCGACTCGGCGCTGGCGCTGGATCCCGACCTTCCCGAGGCGCACCTTGCCCGCGCGCTGTTCTACTACTGGGGGCGGCGCGAGTACACGCTGGCAGAAAGGCAGCTGGAACCGGCGCTCGCCGCGGCGCCCAGCGACCCGGACATCCTGGCGACGCTGGGTTACATCCACCGGAGGCTGGGAAAGTGGGATGAGGCGCTCGACTACCTGCGGCGTGCCGCGGAACTGGACCCGCTGTGGGCGGACCGGTTCGCCGAGGTGGGCTACACCCACCGCGCCCGCGGCGAGTTCGCGGACGCAGACCGCGAGTTCCGGCGCGCCTTCCAGGTCGATCCCACCTTCCACACCGTGGAGGTCGAGCGCGGCGAGCTGTGGTACCTCTGGCGGGGGAATACGGACACGCTCGTCAGCGTGCTGTCGCGGGTGCCGGCGGGGCTCGACCCCGAAGGCGAGGTCACGCTGACGCGGTTCCACACGGCCCTGCTCCGGCGCGATCCGGACGCCGCGCTCCGCGTGCTCGACGGCGTGGAGATGGAGACGTTCGACGGCCAGACGTACTACTACCCACGCTCACTGCTGCGCGCGCTGGCTCTCAGGGTAGGGGGCGATTCGGCCGCCGCCGGGCGTGAGCTGGAGGATGCCGTCGGGAAGCTTGAGACGGTGGTGAGCAGAGCCCCGTGGAACGCCTGGGCCCGCATCTCCCTGGCGCGGGCGTACGCGGCCTCCGGCCGCCGGAACGAGGCGGTTCGCGAAACGCGCCAGGCGCTGCAGGAGGAATCGGACCGGTTCTTCGGTCCGCGGATGGCGTACGAGGCCGCCAGCGTCTACGCCGACGCGGGGATGGCGGATGCCGCGATCGCCGAGCTCTCGCGCATCGTCTCCGTGCCGGCCGGGGCGACGGTGCACCAGCTGCGCCTGGACCCCGCGTTCGACGCGCTTCGAGGCGATCCGCGGTTCGTGGCGCTGCTGGGGGGTTGAGCGAGCCGCGAAGACGATCTCACGCACAGAGGCGTGGAGAAAGGGTCTCTCCGCGCCTCGCCTTTTCCGGGGGGAGACCGTCTCGTTCAGTCCTCCTCGGCAGCGCGGCGGGCCGGGAGCGGAATGACGAGCACCTTGTCCACCCGGTTGCCGTCC
>DASTNU010000127.1:0-4168 GCA_035720605.1 Longimicrobium sp.
CGGCAGCCCTGGCGGCTGATCAGTGGGCGGTGTCGCCGGCGACGGAGTCGGCGTCCACCTGACCCTCGATGGTGTCGACGTCGGTGGTGGTCACGATGCTGTCCGTCGTCTGCACCTCGGTCGGGACGGGGACCGTGTCGGTGCCCGGCATGGTGCTCACGGTGGCGCTGTCGCCGGCAGCATCGGCATCGGCGTCGTCGCCGCCGCCGCAGGCCGCGACCAGCAGGCTCAGCGCCGCGATGGAAAGGATGCGCTTGATCATCACTCGTACTCCCGTTGACGTGTTGTTGCACCCGGCCGGGTTCGGCCGGCCGCCGGTCCGCGCCCTGCGCGGTCGGGCCATGGATTTGGCAACGGATGTGCCGAATGGCGCCTGGCGGCGCCAGGTGGCGAAAATCCGCGCCGCGCCTTAGCTTTCGCATATTCTCCGCCCGCTCCGGGCGGTTCGCGGGCCGGCCGGACGGCACCCGCGACCGTTCACTGAACACTCCGCGGCTGTTCAGTGAACACCCGGAGGCCGGCGCGGGACAACGGAACGGTCCGCGATGAGACGCCTGTCGCTCCGCACCAAGGTCTTCTTTCTCTTCGCCGCCACGGCGCTGCTCATCGTGGTGCCGGCGCTGCTGCTCATCGCCCGGGCGGTGGAGCGCGGCGTGTACGACCGCGCGCGCGACGAGCTGGCCGGCGCGGGCGTGTCGCTGCAGTTCAACTGGGCCGAAGCCGACCAGCTGATGGCCCGCACCGCCAGCGTGCTGTCGCTGGACACGGCCGTGGCGCAGGCGTGGGCGTCGGGGAACGTGCGGCAGGCGGAGCGGCTCATCCTGCGGCGGCTGGACCCGGAGGCCGCCGCCCGCGGACGGCAGGGGGCGCAGCGGCCGTTTCCCAAGCGGCGGGAGACGGAGATCCCCATCCTCATCGACAGCACCGGCCAGTCGCTGCGGGGCCCGCGCCTGGACGCGCGCGCCGTGGCCAGCGCGGGGGAGCTCAGCACCATCGTCACCCTTCCCGAAGACGGCGGCGAGCCGCTGCGGCTGGCGCTGCAGCCCCTCTGGGCGGACTCGGTGCGGCTGGGACAGGTGGGCGTGGGGCGGCGCTTGAGCGCGGCGGGGATCAAGGAGGGCGACCTGGCCGGCCGCAACACCGAGGTGGTTCTGATGGTGGGCGACTCGCTGATCGGCACCACCCTCTCCGACAGCGCGGAGGCCCGCCTGGACCGGGTGGAGCTGCGCGGGCTGCGGACGGCGAGCAACGCGGCGGCGCGGCAGATCCTGGCCGACCAGGCGTACATGGCCTCGGCGGTGGCGCTGCCGGTGCGCGGCCTGCCCACCAGCGCCATCTTCCTGCGCCCCGTCACCCAGGAGCTGGAGGTGGCCACCACGATCAAGCAGTCGCTCTTCGTCATCGGCTTCGCGGCGCTGGTGCTGGCGCTGGTGCTGGCGGCGGTGATCTCGCGCATCGTGGCGCGCCCCGCGCAGGCGCTGGCCGAAGCCTCGGCGCGGATGGCGCGCGGCGACTTTGCGGCCCCGCTGCCCAGGACGGGGATGGACGAGATCGGCCAGCTGGCGCGTGCCTTCGGCGAGATGCGGCGGGCCATCGCCGACCGCGAGGCGCGGCTGCGCTCCGCCCAGGCGGAGATGATCCACCGCGAAAAACTGGCGGCCATGGGGCGGCTGGTGGCGCAGCTGTCGCACGAGATCAACAACCCCATCTACAACATCCAGAACTGCCTGGAGGCGCTGGAGCGCCGCGGGGACCCGAACGATCCCAACCGCGAGTTCCTGGAGCTGGCGCAGGAGGAGCTGTCGCGGATGACCTCGCTCACCCGCCGGCTGCTGGACCAGAGCCGCCCGCAGTCCGACGCGTCCAGTCTGCTGAACCTGAACACCCTGGCCACGCGGGTGCTCACGCTGGCCGCCCCGGAGCTCAAGGCCCGGAACATCGACGTTTCCGCGGAGCTGGCGCCGGGGCTGCCGCCGGTGGTGGCCCACCCGGAGGCGATCCAGCAGGTGCTGGCCAACCTGATCGCCAACGCCAGCGACGCCATGCCCGAGGGCGGGCGCCTGCGGGTGGCGACGCGGGCGGACGGCGACGCGGTGCAGGTGGTGGTGGAAGACACCGGCGCGGGGATCAGCGAGACGGACCTGCCGCACATCTTCGAGGCGTTCTATACCACCAAGCCGGGGGTCACGGGGATCGGGCTGGGGCTGTTCGTGTCGGAGGGGATCATCCGCGGCCACCGCGGGCGCATCGACGTGGAGAGCACGCGCGGCAGGGGAAGCCGCTTCACCGTGCGCCTGCCGCGCGAGACGCTGGACGAGTCGGTCTCCGAGGCGGCGGCGGCGCGGGAGGATGCGGGGCGCGAGGCGGTGGCGGCGGACTGAGGGTGGGGGTGAGGGGGTGACAGGGTGACGGAGTGAAGGGGTGAAGGGGTGAAGGCGAGGGGGAGGGGGCCATCCCGGACCTTCTCCTCGGCCTGCGTGGGAGGGAGAACGGAAGGGCTTGCGATAGCGGGAGCGAAGTTCAGCCTCCCCCAGGGTTTTTGGGGGAGCTAGGCGAATAATGCGAGCCCGGAGGGGGCGTGCGTCTCGCTCGGGGCCTGCCGGCGCGCGATCGAATTCTCCCCTCTCCCGCGGAGCGGGGGATGGGCCGGGGGAGGGGGCCGTCGCGGACGCAGCGAGATGCCCTTCGACGCGCCTCGGCCGCGCTCATGCCGTTTTGTTGGACAACCGTACGAACGAGAGCTGATGCCGGACACCGCCCGGATCCTGATCATCGACGACGACCGCGCCTTTCGCGTGGGCACCGGCGCCCTGCTGGCCGACGAGGGCTACGAGGTGGAGGCCGCGCCCACCGGCGACTCCGGCCTGGAAAAGCTGCGCGGCGACCAGTTCGACATGGTGCTGCTGGACCTGCGCATGGAAGGGCGCACCGGCCTCTCCGTCCTGGAGGAGCTGCGGGCGGCGGGGAACGACGTGCCGGTGCTGATGCTGACGGGCTTCGCCACGGTGGACAGCGCGGTGGCGGCGCTCAAGCTGGGCGCGGACGACTACCTCACCAAGCCCTGCGACAACGCGCTGCTCCGCTCCAAGATCAAGGCCATCCTGGCCCGCCGCGAGCCGGTGCTGGGCGTGGGCGCGTCGCGCATCGTGGGCGCGGGGGCGAAGATGCGCGAGGTGAAGCGGGCCATTGCCCGGGTGGCGTCCACGGAGAGCACGGTGCTGCTGCGCGGCGCCACGGGGACGGGCAAGGAGCTCATCGCCCGCGCCATCCACGAGGAGAGCCCGCGCCGCAACCGGCCCATGCTGGCGGTGAACTGCTCGGCGCTGGCGGAGGGGCTGCTGGAGTCGGAGCTCTTTGGCCACGCGCGCGGCGCCTTCACCGGCGCGGTGCAGGAACGCAAGGGGATGTTCGAGGAGGCGAACCACGGCACCATCTTCCTGGACGAGGTGGGCGACGTGTCGCCCGCCATGCAGGCCAAGCTGCTGCGGGTGCTGCAGGAGCGCGAGGTGGTGCGCGTGGGCACCGCGCGGCCGGTGCAGGTGGACGTGCGCGTGGTCGCCGCCACCCACCGCGACCTGGAGGCGATGGTGGAGGAAGGGACCTTTCGCAAGGACCTCTACTTTCGCCTGAAGGTGTTCCAGATCCGCGTCCCGGAGCTCAAGGACCGGCCGGAGGACGTGCCCGGCTTGGCCGGCGCGGCGCTGGCGCGGTGGAACGAGCGGGTGGAGCCGCACCGGCGCATCGGCGGCATGAGCGACGAGGCGGTGGGGGTGATGCTGATGTACGACTGGCCCGGCAACGTGCGCGAGCTGATGACGGCCGTGGAGTACGCGTGCATCGTCTGCGAGGGCGGGCGCATCCTTCCGCACCACCTGCCGGAGGAGGTGCGCGAGGGCGCCGCGGCCGGCGTGGGCGCCGCCGCCAACGGCGACGCGCGCAAGGCGGAGCACCGCGGCCCGGAGCCCGCGCGGCGCTACGTGGCCCCCAGCGCCGAGGCCGAGCGCGAAGCCATCCTGCACGCGCTGGAAGAGGCGGCCGGCAACCGTACCAAGGCCGCTGCCGCGCTCGGCATGGGCCGCACGACGCTCTGGCAGAAGCTCAAGGAATACGGACTGTAGGGGACAGGGGACAGGGAACAGGGGACAGCCTGCACATCATGCCCGACGAG
>DASTNU010000128.1:0-5499 GCA_035720605.1 Longimicrobium sp.
GCGATGGCGGCGGCGGCGCTGCTGGCCGGGTGCAGGCCCGGCGCGGAGGGCGGCTTTGACCGCGTGGCGTGGCGCGACGAGCCCGAGGTGCCCCGGGCCGCGTACCCGGACCCGCCTGCCGTGACCCCCGGCACCGCCGTGGGCGCCACCGCGGCGCGCATCGTGGCCACCAACCTGCCCCCGAACGTCACCCAGGCCATGGTGGACCAGGGACAGGACCTGTTCGGCACCGTCTGCGCCAGCTGCCACGGGCAGGGCGGCGTGGGCACCCCCACCGGCCCGGCGCTGAACGACGCGCAGTGGCTCAACATCTCCGGGCAGTACCCCGAGATCGTCACCCTCATCAACAGCGGCGTGCCGGCCCCGAAGCAGTTCCCGGGGATGATGCCGGCCAGGGGCGGGAGCAGCTTCGACGATGATCAGGTGGCGGCCGTCGCCGCCTACGTGTACGCGCTGAGCCACCAGGGGGGCGCATGAGCCGCAAGGACGGAGCCGACGACACCTTCGGCACGGTGGAGAGCCGCTACGAGCAGTGGAGCCAGGCCAACCCGCGCCGCCGGGGCCCCTCGGCCCTCAAGGTGCCGGCGATGAGCGACGCGGTGGAGAGGACGGTGGGGATGGCGCTGGGCTTCGGGCTGGGCGCGCTGCTCCTGCTGCTGGCGCTGGCCGCGGGGATGGCGGCGGCCTCCTGGGCCCGCGCGGACCGCAGCGGCGCCGCCGTCGCCTACTCCATCACCACCTTCTTTCTGCTCCTGGCCGGCCTGGGCGGCCTGGCGGCGACGTACAATCACGTCTTCCGCGTCATCCCCGGGGACCCGCCCGAGCACCACTGAGGCCGCCGGCCGCGGCCGCGCCCACGGGGGCGGCCGCGCAGTTTTCCGCGCCGTTGCAGGGTAAACAAACGGCAGGTCCGGTTCGGAGCGCCCGGAGTGTTGACAGATCGTGAACTGTGACGTATTCTGTGTCACATTCCCACACCGGTGAAACCCACCGAAGTAATCCAATCATCCACGCATCGCGCGACGGAGGATCCATGTCCCGTGTTCGTCTGGCCTACGCCCTGGCCCTGCTTGGCATTCTGATCACTACCGGAGGCTGCGCCGAGTCGGCCACCGCTCCCGAGGCCACCCTGCGCGGGGCTGCGCTCGAGTCAAAGTCGTCCAAGCCGGCGGAGCCGACCGACCCGGTCGCCGAGCCCGAGGAAGAGACGGGCACCATCACCACCATGGACTCGGGCTGGATGACGGGCGGGGGCCGGGCCGAGACGCCCTGAGACTTTCTACACCAGCAGGCTCTACGAGGGCGGCGTGCGCGCCGCCCTCTTTTTCGCAATCTCCGCACGCCGTATCCGTTGACGGTCGACGTTCAGTCCCTCCTGACCCACGCCACCGAGCTGGAGCGCGCCGGAGACTGGCAGAAAGCTGCCGGCACGCTGCACACGGTGTACGAAACCAGCCTGCGGGAACGCGACGTTCCGCTGCTGCTCGAGGCCGTGGTGCGGCTGGGCCACTGCCACCGGCTGGCGGGACGGCGCGACCTGGCGACCGACATGCTGGAGCTCGCGGCCGTGCTGGGACGCCTGCACGGCCGTCCGGACATCGAGGGCCGGGCCCTGAACGGCATGGGCGTGCTGATGCTGGACGGCGGCGAGCTGCAGGAGGCGGAGGCGCTCTGCCGCGCCGCCAACGAGCTGGGCCGGCTGGCCGGCGACGACGTCCTGATCGGCGAGACCGAGCAGAACCTGGGGATCCTGCTCAACATCCGCGGCGAGGTGGACGAGGCCCGGGTGCGCTACGAGACGGCGCTGGTGCACCTGGAGCGCGCCGGGAGCGTGCGGGGCCGCATCTCCTCCCTCAACAACCTGGGGCTGCTGCACCTGTACCAGGGGCAGCCGGACGAGGCCGACGACTACTTCGACCAGGCGCTGCGCGTCTGCGACGAGGTGGGCGACGTGGTGCGGGCGGGGATCGTGCACCTGAACCGCACCGAGATGTACCTGGTGCTGGGGGATCTGAACCGGGCGCGCGAGGCGTGCGACGAGGGCTTCGAGATCTTCAGCCGGCTGAGCGACGAGCTGCGGCAGGCCGAGGCGCTCAAGTTCTACGGGATGATCTACCGCGAGAGCGGCAAGCTGCACCTGGCCGAGATCCACCTGCAGCGGGCCATCGGCCTCACCAGCCCCGCCTTTCCCCTGCTGGAGGCCCAGGCGCAGCGCGAGATGGCGCGGGTGCTGCGCATGCAGGGGCGCAACCGGCAGGCGCTGGAGGCGCTCAACCGCTCGCACGCGCTCTTCACCAGCCTGCAGGCCCGCCCCGACCTGGCCGACATCGACCAGCGGGTGGCGGAGCTGGAGGAGGACTTTCTCTCCCTGGTGCGCTTCTGGGGCGAGAGCATCGAGGCCAAGGACCGCTACACCATGGGCCACTGCGCCCGCGTGGCCGACTACGCCTGCCGCATCGCGGAGCGGGCCGGCCTGACCGAGCGGGAGCTGGTGTGGTTCCGCATGGGCGCCTTCCTGCACGACGTGGGGAAGACCGAGGTGCCCGAGGAGATCCTGAACAAGCCCGGCCGGCTGACGGACGAGGAGCGGGCGATCATGGAGCGCCACACCGTCATCGGCGACGAGATGCTGGCGCCGGTGGAGTTCCCCTGGGACATCCGCCCCATGGTGCGCAGCCACCACGAGCGCTGGGACGGCCGCGGCTACCCCGACGGGCTGGCGGAGGACGACATCCCGCTCTCCGCCCGCATCCTGCGCGTGGCCGACGTCTTCGACGCGCTGACCACCGCGCGCAGCTACCGGCGCCCGCTCACCCCCGACGAGGCGCTGGAGATCATGCGCGACGACGCGGGCTCGTTCGACCCCACGCTCTTCGTCATCTTCCTGGAGCTGTTCCCCGAGTTCGCGCCCACGGCCGTGGAGGCCGCTTTCGCTGGCGCCATCTGACGCTCATCTCACGCCACGGCGTCAACAATTACACTGTAGCCACTGCCGGGGCATCCGCTTGCAGGCCGCGGACGCGCAGCAGGCGCTCCACCGCCTCGCCGATCTTCACGTTCGGCGTGCTGGCGCCGGCGGTCAGCCCCACCACCACCGGCCCCCGGGGCAGCCACTCCTCCGCCTCCACCTCCGGCGCGTCCAGCGGCGTGCCGGCGGGCTTGAAGCGGATGGTGCCGCGCCCGGGGTCGATGCACCCCGCGTCGGCCACGTGAAAGGTGACGGCGTGGCGGGCGCAGAGCACGGCCAGGTGGTTGGTGTTGGACGAGTTGTACCCCCCGATCACCACCATCACGTCGGGGGGCCCCTCCGGCCCCGCCACCAGCTTCTCCACCGCGTCCTGCCGCTCCTGGGTGGCGGAGCAGATGGTGTCGAAGGAGCGGAAGTGGTTCGCCGCGTCGTACCCCGGCTCCCCGCCGTAGCGCCGCTCCAGCGACTTCCCCACCTCCGCCGCGATGGCCAGCGACTCTCCGGAGAGCATGGTCGTCTGGTTGGCGACGCCGATCCGGGCCAGGTGCAGGTCGGGGTCGAACCCCGCCGACATCTTCTCCGCGAAGTGCGCCAGGAACGCCTCGCGGCTCATGGCCCCGGGCTTCCGCTCCAGGTAGTCCATCACCCGCCGCGCGTCGTCCATGTCGCGGACGATGAGAAAGCGCCCCTCGGGGTACTTGAGCGCCTGGCTGGCGGTGGCGCGCGTCTCCTCGTGGTGGTGCTTGCCGTGGATGAGGGCGGTAAAGCCGTCGCGCGCGTACTGCTCCACCCGCTTCCACACGTTCAGCACGCTGCCGCAGGTGGTGTCCACCAGGATGCAGCCGATCTCCTGCAGGCGGCGAAAGTCGTCCACCGTGGCGCCGAAGGCGGGGAGGATGACCACGTCCTCCGCCCCGATGCCGGCGAAGTCGAAGACGCCGTCCTGGCGCGGATGCAGGAAGGCGACGCCCATGTGGGTGAGGCGCCGGTTGACGTGCGGGTTGTGGATGATCTCGCCCAGCAGGAAGATGCGCCGCCCGGGGAACTGCGTGCGGGTCTCGTACGCGTACTCCACGGCCCGGTCCACGCCGTAGCAGAAGCCGAACTCCTCCGCCAGGCGCACGGTGACGCGCCGGTCGCCCTCGCCCCAGCTCTCCTGGTAGCCGTTGGCGCGAATGCGCTCCACCAGCGCGCTGTGGTACTCGGAACGGATCAGCGGCTCGATCTGCTTGCGGAGACCGAAGCCGCGTCGAAAGTAGGTCTGCTCCATCCGTCGCTGCCGTATCGAAAGAGGGCGGGCGCGGGTGCGTCCGCCGGCCCGGAAAGGTAACCGGTCCGCCGCCCCGCCGCCACCGGCGAAACCGCGAAATCCTTGTCCCGTCTCCATTTGCCCGATCTGCTGATACGCAGCCGTCAGGATGCGGTTTCACCCGGCCTGGAACAAAAGCAATGGGGTACGGAGGCACGGAGGCAGACAGAGGGACAACGGAAATCCTCCGTTCCCCTATCTGACTCCGTTTCCTCCGTACCCCCCATTCTTTTTTCAGCCTGGCATGCGACCGCCGCCACGGCATGCTGGCGAAGGGGCTGGCGATGATGCAGGTTGTGGCATCGGCGGGGGTTAGGGGGAATGCTTCTTGCCCGCCCGGCGCCCGGAAAACTCACGCACTCACGCACTCACGCACTCACGCACTTCGTTGAAGCTGAAGCCCGGCAAGGGAAAGTTCCTGGGTGGTGCCCCGCGCACCGGCAAGTGGACCCGGCAGCCCGAGGAAAGGCGCATCGGCGGGCGCCACCAGGGCTCGCTCATCGCGCTGGTGGTGCTGGGCGTGCTGGTGCTGGGCGGGATTGGCGGATACCTGGCGCTGATGAACGCGCAGCTGGAGCGCGGGCTGCTGCGCCAGCAGCGGGAGATGCGGCGCCGGCCGGACTACGTGCCGCTGGCGCAGCTGCCCCCCTACGCCCGCGACGCCTTCGCCCTGGTGGTGGACACCACCTCCGCGGCGCGGCGCAGCCTGCGGCGGGGGATGCCGCTCCCCTCCGCCAGCCGCGACCTCGTTCGCCAGGTGCACCTGCTGGACGACGGGCTCGGCGGCCAGGCGCGCGAGCTGGCCATGGCGCCGCTGCTGGAGGTGCACACCTCCTCCGCGGAGCTGCTGGAGCTGTACGTCAACCGGGTGGCGATGGGGCGCACGGAGAGCTGGGCCGTGTACGGCATTCAGCAGGCGGCGCAGGAATTCTTCGGCAAGGACGCGCGGCGGCTCACCCTGAGCGAGGCCGCGACGCTCGCCGGGATCCTGCTGCCGCCGCGGCTGGCGGACCCGGAGGCGGCGCCCGGCGCGGCGGGGACGCGAAGGAACGAGGTGCTGCGGCTGCTGCTGGCGGCGGAAAAGATCGACGAGGCGGCGTACCGCGCCGCGGTGGCGGAGCCGCTGGCGTTTCAGCCCGGGGTGGACTACGCGCCCATGTCGCGCCCGCTCGACTGGCAGACGCCGCCGGCGGTCATCCGCCTTCCGGAGGCGCTGCGGCGC
>DASTNU010000129.1:0-3132 GCA_035720605.1 Longimicrobium sp.
GCCCGTTGCGCGTTCAGCCAACCTGCTCCACGTGAAATGACCAGGCGAAGGACGGGCCGGATGATCCTCGCGGTTCTGCTGGCGCTACTGCCTGCGACCGCGTGCGCGCCTGCCCGCGCCGTGCCCGACGTCCCGCCGCAGACGACTCCCGCCTGGTTCGCCGATCCGACGAAGAGCATACCGTGCTACGGCCGCACGCTGGGCACCTGCGTAAGCGGGGTTCTCTCCGTGGAGTTCCACGCTGGCGCCACCCGCGAAGAACGGCAGGCGGCGGTGAACGCGGTGGGCGGAAGGGTGGTGGGAGGTGGCGGCACGCAGTACTACGTCCATATGCCGTCCGTCACGACCCGTGCGGGGCTGGATAGCGTCATGGTGCGCCTGCGGGAATTGCCGCAGGTTCGACAGATCTCCGTGTACGACACCTCACCGGCCTCGATCGACGAGGCAGCTCCCGCCAGCTGATCGCGAGGGCGCGGGACGCCGGGTCTCCCGTGCCGGGGCTGACCACGAGCACGGGCGAGTAGATCCTTCGGTCGGCGCCATGGATCGCGCCGCCCGCCGGCATCACGCGGCACCTCCCTCAGGATGACAACCTGGAGACGAAGGGGCGGCTCCCGTGCCGGGAACCGCCCCTTCTCCTTGTCCGCGAAGGCGGGCAACGTGGACGATTTCTTCAATCGCCTGTCGCGAGGCCCACCACCCCGCCACCCCGTCACCCGTTCACCCGTTCACCCGTCCACCCCCTCACCCCACCCGCCGCTCCACGTCGCCGGCGATCTCCGCACCGTGCTTGATGTTCCGCCCCTCCACCAGGAACACCACGTCCTCGGCGATGTTGGTGGCCAGGTCCGCGATGCGCTCCAGGTTGCGGCTCACCAGGAAGAGCGACATCGAGGGGCCGATGCGCCGCGGGTCCTCCATCATGTGCGTCAGCAGGATGCGGAAGAGCGACTCGTGCAGCCCGTCCACCCGGTCGTCGCGAGCGCACACCTCGCGCGCCCCGGCCGCGTCCGCGCGCACGAAGGTGTCCAGCGCGTCCGACAGCATCTCCGTCGACAGCCGCCCCATCTCCTCGATCTCCTGGAACTCCAGGTGGATGGGCTGCTCCGCCAGGTGCGCCACCGCCTCGGCGATGTTCACCGCGTGGTCGCCCACCCGCTCCAGGTCGTTGCTGATCTTCATCGCCATGGTGATCAGCCGCAGGTCCCGCGCGAGCGGCTGCTGCAGCGCCAGCAGGTGGATGCACATGTCGTCCACCACCATCTCCATGGCGTCCAGGTCGTTGTCCCGCCGCACCACCTCGTGCGCCGCCGCGGCGTCGCGCGTGCGCAGGGCCTCCAGCGCGCGGGTCACCAGCTCCTCCGCCAGGCCGCTCATCTCCAGCAGCTGCGTCTTCAGCCGCGCCAGCTCCTCGTGAAAGTGGCGCACCCCCGGCGCGGGCGTCATCCGAACCTCCCGGTGATGTAGGCTTCCGTGCGCTCTTCGCGCGGGTTGGTGAAGATGGTGTCCGTCTTGCCGATCTCGATGAGCGCCCCCAGGTAGAAGAAGGCCGTGTAGTCGCTCACGCGCGCCGCCTGCTGCATGTTGTGCGTCACGATGACGATGGTGTACTGGTCCTTGAGCTCGTAGATCAGCTCCTCGATCTTCTGCGTGGCGATGGGGTCCAGCGCGCTGGCCGGCTCGTCCATCAGCAGCACCTCCGGCTGCACCGCCAGCGCCCGGGCGATGCACAGCCGCTGCTGCTGCCCGCCGGAAAGGCCCAGCGCGCTGCGGTCCAGCCGGTCGCTCACCTCGTCCCACAGCGCCGCCTGCCGCAGCGAGTGCTCCACCATGTCGTCCAGCTGCCGGCGCCCCCTGGCCAGCCCGTTCACCCGCAGCCCGTAGGCCACGTTCTCGTAGATGGACTTCGGGAACGGGTTGGACTTCTGGAACACCATCCCCACCCGCTTGCGCAGCTGCACCACGTCCAGCCCGGGGCGGTAGATGGACTCGCCGTTCAGCCGGATGTCGCCGTCGTGGCGGATTCCGGGGATCAGGTCGTTCATCCGGTTGATGGAGCGCAGAAAGGTGCTCTTGCCGCACCCCGAGGGGCCGATGAACGCCGTCACCCGCCGCTGCGGGATCTGCAGGGTGATGTCGTTCAGCGCGCGCGCGGTGCCGTACCAGAAGGAGAAGTC
This sequence comes from Longimicrobium sp., assembly GCA_035720605.1. Taxonomy (GTDB): domain Bacteria; phylum Gemmatimonadota; class Gemmatimonadetes; order Longimicrobiales; family Longimicrobiaceae; genus Longimicrobium. The sequence continues at coordinate 2,178 of DASTNU010000129.1, forward strand.
GTCGGCCTCGATGGCCAGCTGCGGCGGAGCCTGCGTCGCGGTCGGCGTGGGCATGGGCGCGTCGGGTTGAACGGGAGCGCCGGCCTGCGGCGCCTGCGGATACGTCTGCTGCATCACCGGCTCCGGTAGGGGCTGCGGATGAGGAATCGAGCCGTCACGCTCACCGCCAGCACCAGGAAGATCAGCAGCAGCGACGCGGCCCACGCCTGCCGGTGCTGGTCCTCGTACGGGCTGATGGCGTACTGGAAGATCTGCACCGGGAGCGCGGCGATCGGCTGGTCCAGCGCGGTGGACCAGAACGGGCTGCCGAACGCCGTGAACAGCAGCGGCGCCGTCTCGCCCGCGATGCGCGCCAGCGCCACCAGCACGCCCGTCAGGATACCGCTGCGCGCCGCGGGGAGGACCACGCCCAGCGTGGTCCGCCAGCGGGTGAACCCCAGCGCCAGCGCCCCTTCCTTCAGCTCCCGCGGCACCAGGCGCACCATCTCTTCCGTGGTCCGCGTCACCATCGGCAGCAGCATGATGGCCAGGGCGACGCCGCCGGCGAAGGCGGAAAAGCCGATCGCCACCACGATCCACGCCCAGACGAAGATGCCGATGACGATCGAGGGGATGCCGTTCATCACGTCGGTGACGAAGCGGATCAGGTTGGGGAGCCGCCCGCCCTCCGCCTCGGCCAGGTAGATCCCCGCGCCGATGGCGATCGGCAGCCCCATGGCGCCGGCGAGGAGGGCGAGGATGAAGGTGCCCAGCACGCCGTTCCCCACCCCGCCCCCCGCCTCGCCCACCGGCGCCGGCGTGTTGGTGAAGAAGTCCAGGGTCAGCGCGCCCAGCCCGGTGCGCATCAGGTGAAAGAAGATGAGCAGCAGCGGCAGCACCGTGAGCGCCGCCGCCACCCCCGTCAGCGCCAGCATCACCCGGCTGACGATGCGGCGCCGGCGGTCGCGGAAGGAGA
>DASTNU010000130.1:0-3275 GCA_035720605.1 Longimicrobium sp.
CCAGGCGGTGGTGGCGGCGCGCGGCGCGCGGCTGGTGGCCTACGCCGCGGGCGAGCCCGGCCTGGACGCCGGCGCGCTGCGCGGCTGGGCGCGCGAGCGGCTGCCGGAGCACATGGTCCCCGCGGCGGTGGTGGTGATGGACGCGCTGCCGCTCAACCGCCACGGCAAGGTGGACCGCGGCGCCCTCCCGGACCCGGAGCCGGAGGCCGGCGGGGGATACGTCCCGCCGCGCACGCCGGCGGAGGCGCTGCTGGCGGAGGTATGGGGAGCGGTGCTGGGCGTGGAGCGGGTGGGGGCGGAGGACGGCTTCTTCGCCCTGGGCGGGCACTCGCTGCTGGCGGCGCGCGCGGTGTCGCGCATCCGCGCGGCCTTCGGGTGCGAGCTGCCGCTGCGCGCGCTCTTCGAGCATCCCACCCTGGCCGCGCTGGCCGCGGAGATCGAGCGCACTGGGGCGGACCGCCCCGCGCTCCCGCCGGTGGCGCGCGCGGACCGCGCGGCGCCGCTCGCGCTCTCCTTCGCGCAGCAGCGGCTCTGGTTCCTGGACCGCCTGGAGCCCGGCAGCCCCCTGTACAACGTCCCCGCCGCCCTGCGCCTGGCGGGCGAGGTCGACGGTCCGGCGCTGGCGCGCGCCTTGGGCGAGATCGTCCGCCGGCACGAGCCGCTGCGCACCACCTTCGCCGGCGAGGGCGCCGCGGCGCGGCAGGTGGTCGCGCCCGCGCCGGACGACTTCGCCCTCCCGTTCGAGAACCTGTCCGCGCGCGCCGACCCGCGGGGGGATGCGCTGCGGCGAGCGCAGGAAGAGGCGGAGGCGCCCTTCGACCTGGCGCGCGGGCCCCTGTTCCGCGCGCGGCTGCTGCGGGTGGCGCCGGATGAGCACGTCCTGCTCCTCACCCTGCACCACGCCGTGAGCGACGGGTGGAGCACGGGCGTGCTCTTCCGCGAGCTTTCCGCGCTCTACGCGGCGTTCGCGGAAGGGCGGCCATCGCCGCTGCCGGAGCCGCCGGTGCAGTACGCGGACTTCGCGGCCTGGCAGCGGCAGGCGCTCTCGGGCGACGCGCTGGAGGCGCAGCTGGCGTACTGGAAGGCGCGGCTGGCCGACGCGCCCGCCGTGCTGGCGCTCCCCACGGACCACCCACGCCCCGCCGCTCGCACCCGCCGCGGCGGGTGCGAGCGGCTGCAGCTGCCCCTGGAGGTGACGCGGGCGGTGAAGGCCGCGGGCCGCCGCGAGGGGGCCACGCTCTTCATGACGCTGCTGGCCGCCTGGCAGGCGCTCCTCGCGCGCCACGCCGGCCAGGACGACGTGGTGGTGGGCACCCCCGTGGCGGGACGGACGCGGGCGGAGATCGAGGGGCTGATCGGCTTCTTCGCCAACACGCTGGCGCTGCGGGCGGAGCTCGCGGACGATCCGTCGTTCCGCGAGCTGCTGGCGCGCACCCGCCGGGCCGCCCTGGACGCCTGGACCCACCAGGACGTGCCGTTCGAGCAGGTGGTGGACGCGGTGCGGCCCGAGCGCAGCCTGGACCACACCCCGCTCTTCCAGGCCTTCCTGGTGCTGCAGGACGAGGAGGACCGGGTGCCGGCGCTCCCCGGCCTGCGCGTGGAGCGGCTCCCGGTGGAGCAGCGCACGGTCAAGTTCGAGCTGTCGCTCGCCGCCACCGACGGGGCGGACGGGCTGGCGCTGGCCCTGTGGTACGACGCGGAGCTCCGGGAGCCGTCCACCGTCCGGCGGATGCTGGACCAGCTCGCCCTCCTCCTCGCCGCCGCCGCGGCGGAACCGGAGCGGCGCCTCTCGCAGCTCCCCCTGCTGGGCGAGGGGGAGCGCGCGCGGATCGCGGAGTGGCAGGCCGGCCCCCCGCTCCCGCCCGCCATCGACCCCTTCCCGGCGCAGTGGAGCGCGCGGGTGGCGGAGGCGCCGGACGCGGAGGCGCTGGTGCACGGCGCCACGACCCTCACCCGCGCGGAGCTGGATGGGCGGGCCAACCGCCTCGCCCGGCAGCTGCGCCGGCTGGGCGTGGGGCCGGAGGTGCGCGTGGCGGTGGCGCTGGAGCGCACGCCGGAGCTCGTCGCCACCCTGCTCGCCGTGCTGAAGGCGGGGGGCGCGTACGTGCCGATGGAGCCGCACTTCCCGGCGGAGCGCATCGCGTCCGTGCTGGCGGACGCGGGCGCGCGGGTGCTCGTCGCCGCCGCGCCCCTCGTCGCCCGGGTCGCCGTGCCGGAGGGCTGCCGCGCGCTGGCCATCGACGATCCCCTGGTGCGGGCGGCGGTGGACGGGGAGTCGCCGGAGCAGGTGCGAATCGACGTCCACCCGGAGTCGCTGGCGCACGTCGTCTACACCTCGGGCTCCACCGGGCGGCCCAAGGGGGTGATGGTCCGCCACGGCGCCCTGGCCGCGTTCACCGCGTGGATGAGGGAGCGGTTCCCGCTGCGGCCGGGCGAGCGGGTGCTGGGCGGGACCTCCGTCTCCTTCGACGTGCACGTGGCGGAGGTGCACTTCGCCCTGGCGGCGGGCGCGCCGCTGCTGCTGGTGGACGACGCGCTGGCGGTGGCGGAGCTGTCCGCCGGCGCGGGGGTGGCGCAGGCCAGCATGGTTCCCACCGCCGCGCGCGAGCTGCTGGCGCTGGGCCGGCTGCCCGCGGGGGTGCGGCGGATGAACCTGGCGGGCGAGGCGCTCTCGGCGGACCTGGCGCGCGCCCTGTTCGCGGCGGGCGTGGCGGAGGTGCACAACCTCTACGGCCCGACGGAGGATACCACCTACGCCACGCACGCGGTCTGCGCGCCCGGCGGGCCCGTCACCATCGGCCGGCCGCTGGCGGGACGGCGCGCGTACGTGCTGGACGGGGCGCTGCGGCCGGTGCCGGCGGGGATGGTGGGCGGCCTGTACCTGGCCGGGTGCGGCGTGGCCCGCGGCTACCTGGGACGGCCGGGGCTGACGGCGGAGCGCTTTCTCCCCGACCCCTTCGGCGCGCCGGGGGAGCGGATGTACGCCTCCGGCGACCGGGCGCGGTGGCTGGCGAACGGCGAGCTGGAGTACCTGGGGCGCGCGGACCTGCAGCTCAAGGTGCGCGGCTTCCGCATCGAGCCCGGCGAGATCGAGTCCGTGCTGCGCGCGCACCCCTCCGTGGCCGACGCGGTGGCCGACGTGCGCGGCGACGGGGTGGAGCGGCGCCTGGCCGCCTGGGTCGTCGCCCGCGACGGGGCGTCCATCGACCCCGCCGCGCTGGCCGCGCACGCGGCGGAGCGGCTTCCCCGCTGGATGGTCCCCGCCGCGGTCGTGG
>DASTNU010000131.1:0-4993 GCA_035720605.1 Longimicrobium sp.
CCGGCGCCCCCGGCGTGGAGGCCTCCGCACGGAGCCTGGCGGCGCGGGTGGAGGACTCGGTGGCGCGGGCGGAGCGGCGGCGCGAGCCGCTGGCGCCGGGGGAGCGCATCGACCCCAGCACCGCGTCCGCGGACGAGCTGGACCGGCTCCCCAAGGTGGGGCCCGCGCTCGCCGCCCGCATCGTGGAGTGGCGGCAGGCGCACGGCGCCTTCCGGACGCTGGCGGACCTGGATTCCGTCCCCGGCGTGGGGCCCGCGCTGCTGCGGGACGCGGGGCCGTACCTGGCGCTCGCCCCCGCTCCGGCGGGGGCCACCGTACGAAACCCTTCCCAAACTTCTGCTTCGGTAACAGATTCCGAAAATTCTCTCGAACGCAGGACCGACGCGCCGCCACCGCCGGGCGATGCCGTGGACATCAACACGGCGCCGGCGGAGGAGCTGGCGGGGCTGCCGGGGATCGGGCCGGCGCTGGCGCGGCGCATCGTGGAGTGGCGCGGCGCCCACGGCCCCTTTCGCGACATCGACGCGCTGGAGGAGGTGCCCGGCATCGGTCCCGCGACGGTGGCGCGGGTGCGGCCGCTGGTGCGCGCTACCCCTTGACACCATTTGCACTTGCGGCGAACCTACATCCGTTGATCCCCCGACATCCCCGCCGGGCCGCCCGAGGCACTCACGCGGCCCGGTCTTTCCGCCCGTAACGCAGGCCCCGATGGCCGTTTCCGCCCCCGCAGACCGGATCGGCGAGCAGCTGATCCATGAAGGACTGGTTACCCGCGAGCAGCTGGCGCGCGCCCTGGACGACGCGCGCGCCGGCGGCACGCGGGTGGGCTTCAGCCTGGTCAAGCTCGGCTTTCTGGGCGAGCAAGACCTGGTGCGCGCGCTCGCCCGGCAGCACCGCATTCCCGCGGTGGACCTGGAGCGGGTGAAGCTGGACCCCAAGATCCTCAAGCTCATCCCCGCCGACATCGCGGTGAAGCACCAGGTGCTGCCGCTGCGCCGCGTGGGCCGCACCCTCACCGTGGCGATGGCCAATCCCACGGACCTGGGGGTGCTGGACGACCTGAAGTTCGTCACCCGGCTGGACATCGAGCCGGTGATCGCCGGCGACTTCTCGCTCAAGAAGATCATCGAGAAGGAGTACGAGGCCGGCGCCGACGAGCGCATCAACGACCTGCTCAAGCAGATCGAGCAGGAGGACGTGGAGGTCGTCGAGGACCGGGAAGAGGAGATGTCCGTCGGCGCGCTGACGGCGGCGGTGGAAGAGGCGCCCGTCGTCAAGCTGATCAACGGCATCCTGACCGACGCGGTGAACCGCGGCGCGTCGGACATCCACTTCGAGTGCTACGAGAAGGACATCCGCGTCCGCTACCGCATCGACGGCGTGCTGCAGGAGATCATGCGGCCGCCGATGAAGATGAAGGCGGCGCTCATCTCGCGCTTCAAGATCCTTTCCGACCTGAACATCTCGGAGCGGCGGGTGCCGCAGGACGGGCGCATCAAGCTGCGCCTGGGCCGCCGGGTGATCGACTTTCGCGTGAGCACGCTGCCCACGCTGTTCGGCGAGAAGATCGTGCTCCGCATCCTGGACAAGGGCAACCTGACCCTCGATCTCGAGAAGTTCGGGATGGAGGAGAAGGCGGAGCGCGACTTCATGCGCGCCATCATGAACCCGTACGGGATGGTGCTGGTCACCGGCCCCACGGGCTCGGGGAAGACGACCACGCTGTACAGCGCGCTCAGCCAGATCAACACCCCCGAGGTCAACATCATGACCGCGGAGGACCCGGTCGAGTACAACCTGCACGGCATCAACCAGGTGCAGGTGCGCAGCGAGATCGGGATGACCTTCGCGGCGGCGCTGCGGGCGTTCCTGCGCCAGGACCCCAACATCATCATGGTGGGCGAGATCCGCGACCTGGAGACGGGGTCCATCGCCATCAAGGCGGCGCTCACCGGCCACCTGGTGCTGAGCACGCTGCACACCAACGACGCGCCGTCCACCATCACCCGCATGGTGGACATGGGGATCGAGGCGTTCAACGTGGCCAGCGCGGTGAACCTGATCACCGCGCAGCGCCTGGTGCGCCGCGTCTGCGAGAACTGCAGGGAGCCGGTCACCTACCCGCTCGAGTACCTCAACGCGGCCGGGCTGACGGACGAGGACCTGGAGGGGATGGTGTTCTACCGCGGCGCGGGGTGCGACAAGTGCGGCGGCAGCGGCTACCGGGGCCGGCAGGGGCTGTACGAGGTGATGGCGATGAGCCCCACGCTGCGCCGCATGGTGCTGCAGGGCGCGTCCACGGCAGAGCTGCAGCAGCAGGCGATCTCCGAGGGGATGCTGACGCTGCGCATGGACGGCCTGGTGAAGCTGCGCAAGGGGATCACCACGCTGGAAGAGGTGGTGAAGGAGACGGCGGCGGGGTAGGGAAGGGCGAGGTCGTGAACGGCGAGGGTGCAGGGGACAGGTTCCAGCTCGCGATGGCGAGCGGGTCCCCCGGTCCGGATCTGTACCCTGTCCCCCGCGGCCGCCAATCCGTCCCCTGTAACCTCTTCTCTGCCATCCGTTTCCTGGCGGCACGCAACTTGGTTACGCAGCGGGGAGAACCGCGAAAACCCGCGTGAGAGCGTAAGTGACGGTGCCGGGCCGCCTTGCACGCTGCAACGGACGTTGCGGAGTGCGGCAGGCGCCGGCCGCCCTCTTCCTTTGAAGTCCTTTCAGTTGAACGGAAGCCGATGAGCCTGACCGCCGAGGCCACCCGCGTGGCCGCACCGGAGCCCGCCCGCAGCCTGAACCTGCGCGCGCTGCTGGAAGAGATGATCGAGCGGGGCGCCAGCGACCTGCACGTGACGGCCGGCGAGCGCCCCAAGCTGCGCGTGGACGGCCACATCACCGACAGCGGGGTGGACCACGTGCTCACCCCCAAGGACTGCCTGCAGCTCACCTACAGCATCCTCACCGAGAACCAGAAGAAGCGGTTCGAGACGGAGGACGAGCTGGACTTCAGCTTCGGCATCCAGAACCTGGCCCGCTTTCGCGGCAACGTGTACCGGCAGCGCGGGTGCGTGGCGCTGGCCATCCGGCAGATCCCCTTCAAGATCCAGACGTTCGAGGAGCTGCGCCTGCCGCCCATCGTGAGCAAGCTGGCGGAGCGGCCGCGCGGGCTGGTGCTGGTGACGGGGCCCACCGGCTCCGGCAAGAGCACCACGCTGGCGGCGATGGTCGACAAGATCAACAAGGAGCGCAAGGGGCACATCCTCACCATCGAGGACCCCATCGAGTTCATCCACCGCCACCAGGGGTGCATGGTGAACCAGCGCGAGGTGGGGAGCGACACGCAGTCGTTCGCCCGCGCGCTGAAGTACGCGCTGCGGCAGGACCCGGACGTGATCCTGGTGGGCGAGCTGCGCGACCTGGAGACCATCCAGGCCGCGCTCACCATCGCCGAGACGGGGCACCTGTGCCTGGCCACGCTGCACACCAACAGCGCGGCGGAAAGCATCAACCGCATGATCGACGTCTTTCCCGCGCACCAGCAGCCGCAGGTGCGGGCACAGCTGGCGTTCGTGCTGGAGGGCGTGATCACGCAGCAGCTGCTGCCCAAGGCCCGCGGCCGCGGCCGCAGCATGGCGTGCGAGATCATGGTGTGCAACCCGGCGGTGCGCGCCTGCATTCGCGACGACAAGGTGCACCAGATCTACTCCATCATGCAGGCCGGCAAGAAGCACGGCATGCAGACGCTGAACGACTCGCTGTACCAGCTGTTCGTGCAGCGCGAGGTGGCCCTGGACGAGTGCCTGAAGCGCACGTCCGACCCGGCGGAGCTGCAGCGCATGGCCGGCGAGCCGGGGGCGAACTGATGAGAAAGTGCCAAGTTCCAAGTCCCAAGTGCCAAGTTTCTGGCACTCGGCACTTGGCACTTGGCACTAGGCACTTCCGTCCCCGGTAACCTGTAACCTGTTCCCCATCCCCCCATGCCCGTTTTTGCCTACAGCGCGCGCTCCGCGACCGGCGAGCTGCTGAGCGGCGAGATCGACCTGCCCAGCCGCGACGAGGTCGTCGGCTACCTGGTGCGGCAGCGGCTGCGGCCGGTGTCGGTGAACGCCAAGGCCAGGGACATCAACATCACCTTCGGCACGGGGATCAAGACCCGCGAGGTGGTGATCTTCACCCGCCAGTTCGCCACGATGATCAACTCCGGCCTGCCGCTGGTGCAGAGCCTCACCATCCTGGCGGAGCAGACCGAGAACAAGAACTTCCAGAAGATCATCACGCAGGTGCTGAACGACATCCAGGCCGGCCAGACCCTGGCCGACGCGATGAAGAAGCACCCCAAGATCTTCACCGAGCTGTACACCAACATGGTGGCGGCCGGCGAGGCGGGCGGCATTCTGGACGTGATCCTGATGCGCCTGGCCACCTTCCTGGAAAAGAACGACGCCCTGGTGCGCAAGATCAAGGGCGCCATGACCTACCCGGCGGTGATGCTGGCGGTGGTGATCATGGCCACCACCATCCTGCTGTGGAAGGTGGTGCCGGTGTTCGCCACCATCTTCACGCAGTCGGGGCTGGACCTGCCCGGCCCCACGCGGGTGGTGCTGGCCATCAGCGAGTTCCTGCAGAACTACATCTTCTACATGACGGTGGCGGCCGTGTTCGCGGCGTACGCAATCCGCCGCTACTACGCCACCGACCAGGGGCAGCTGCTGATCGACCGGATGCTGCTGCGCATGCCGGTGCTGGGGAACCTGATCCGCAAGTCGGCGGTGTCGCGCTTCACGCGCACGCTGGGCACGCTCATCAGCTCCGGCGTGTCCATCCTGGAGGGGCTCACCATCACCGCCCGCACCTCGGGCAACCGGGTCATCCACGACGCGGTGATGCAGTCGCGCGCCAGCATCGCCGGCGGCGCCACCATCGCGGAGCCGCTCAAGGCGTCGGGCGTGTTCCCGCCCATGGTGGTGCAGATGATCAACGTCGGCGAGCAGACCGGCGC
>DASTNU010000132.1:0-3090 GCA_035720605.1 Longimicrobium sp.
ACGTCCTGGTGCGCGTAGGCCTCCAGCGTGCCCTCGCGCACCCGCCCCAGCAGCGCGGCGAACGAGGGGTCGCCGGAGAGGTCGGTCCGCAGCGCCAGCGTGTTGTCGAAGAAGCCGATCAGCCCCTCCAGCTCCGGCCGCGTGCGGTTGGCGATCGGGGTGCCGACCACCACGTCCTCTTCCCCGCTCCAGCGGTGCAGCACGGCCTGGAAGGCGGCGAGAAGGACCATGAACAGCGTGGCGCCCTCGCGCTTCGCCAGCGCCCGCGCCGCCGCGGCCGTCCCGGGGGGGAGGAGGAAGGCGACCAGCGCGCCGGAGACGTCCTGCACCGCGGGGCGCGGCCGGTCCGTCGGCAGCGCGAGCACGGCGGGCGCGCCGGCCAGGCGGCGGCGCCAGAACCCGGCCTGCTTCTCCAGCGCCTCGCCGCGCAGCCAGCCGCGTTGCCACGCCGCGAAGTCGGCGTACTGCACCGCGAGGTCGGGGAGCGGCGGATCGCCGCCCAGGGTGAACGCCTGGTAGAGCGCCGCCAGCTCGCGGAAGAAGATCCCGGCCGACCACGCGTCGGTGACGATGTGGTGAAAGACCAGCACCAGCGTGTGCTCTCCGTCCCCCTCCTTCAGCAGCGTGGCCCGCAGCACGGGGCCAGTGGCGAGGTCGAACGGCCGCCGCGCCTCGCCGGCGATGCGGCGCCCGGCCTCGGCGTGCCGCTCCTCCCCCGCGAGGGCGGTGAGATCGACCAGGGACAGCGGGAAGCCGGCGAAGGGGTGGATCACCTGCACCGGCCGGTCGTCGCGGACGGCGAAGACGGTGCGCAGCGGCTCGTGGCGCCGGACGATCTCGCCCAGCGCGCGCTCCAGCGCGGCCGTGTCCAGCGGTCCCCGCAGCTCCAGCGCGAGGGGGACGTTGTAGGCGGCGCTCCCCGGCTCCAGCTGGTCGATGAACCACAGCCGCTCCTGCGCGAAGGAGAGCGGGAGCGGGCGATCGCGGTCCGCCCGCGGGATGTCTCCCGCCGGCGCCCCCTCGCCCTGCGCCCGCAGCATGGCGACGCGGCGGGCCTGCTCGCGCAGCACCGGCGCCTCGAACACCGCGCGCAGCGGCATCTCCACCCCGAACGTCCGGCGGACGCGCGAGACCAGCTGCGTGGCCAGCAGCGAGTGCCCGCCGCGCTCGAAGAAGTCGTCGCCCGCGCCGATCTCCCCGGCCTGCAGCACCTCGGCCCAGATCGCCGCCAGCATCTCCTCGTCCGGCGTCGCCGGCGGCTCGTGCCGGTCCCGCGCCGCGCCGAAGTCGGGGGTGGGGAGCGCCCGCCGGGCGATCTTTCCGTTCGGCGTCCGCGGCAGCGCGTCCAGTGCCACCACGGTGGAGGGGACCAGGTACGCCGGGAGCCGCGCCCCCAGCCCGGCGCGGATCGCCGCCGCGTCGAAGCGGCCGCGCGGCACCACGTAGCCCACCAGCTGCATGGCGCCGGACGGGTCCCGCCGGGCGGCCACGGCGCACTCGGCCACGCCGGGCAGGGCGCGCAGCGCGGCCTCCACCTCGCCGGGCTCCACGCGGGCGCCGCGCACCTTCACCTGCTCGTCGGTGCGGCCCAGGAACTCCAGCGTGCCGTCGGCCCGCCAGCGCGCGCGGTCGCCGGTGCGGTACATCCGCGCGCCCGGGGTCCGCGAGAACGGGTCGGGGACGAAGGCGGCCGCGGTCATCCCCGGGCGCCGGTGGTAGCCGCGGGCCTGCACCGGGCCGCCCAGGTACAGCTCGCCGGGCGCGCCCACCGGCACCGGCCGCAGCCCCTCGTCCAGCACCCGCGGCTCCCGCCCCGCGACGGGGCGGCCGACGGAGACGCGCGCCTCGTTCGTCGCCGCGTACCCCGGCTCGAAGCGGTGCGTGGTGGAGGTGACGACGGTCTCGGTGGGGCCGTAGATGTTCACCAGGGCGGCCCCGCCCGGGAGCGCGTCCCAGGCGCGGGCGGCGTGGGGGTGCATCGCGTCGCCGCCCACCAGCACCAGCCGCGCCTGCCGCTTCACGGCCTCCGCGGCCGCCGGGTCGCGCACCAGCTGGTGCCAGTAGGAGGTGGGGGGATTGGCGACGGTGACGCCCAGCGCGCGGATGCGCTCCGGGAAGTCGGCGGGCGCCCACAGCTCCGCGTCGCGCACGGCCAGCGACGCGCCGGCGGCCAGCGGCGCGATCAGCTGCTCGAGCGAGGGGTCGAACCCCTGTGCCGCGAAGCCCAGCATCCGGTCGCCGGGGGTGAGCGCGTAGAGCTCCGCCACCGCGGCGAAGTGCGCGAACGCGGCGCCGTGGGGCACCAGGACGCCCTTGGGCGTGCCGGTGGACCCCGACGTGTAGAAGAGGTACGCGGCCGAACCGGGGTCGATCTCCGGGAGCTCCGCCGGATCGGCCGGCCCCACCGGCTCGGTCGTGTCGATCACCGCCACCGGCACCGCCGTCTCCGGCAGCCGGGCGCGGACGGAGGGCGTGGCGACGACGGCGGCCGCGCGCGACTCGTCCAGCAGCAGCGCGATCCGCTCCGGGGGAAGCGAGGGGTCCAGCGGAAGGTAGGCGCCGCCCGCCCGCATCGCCCCCAGCAGCGCGACGGGGAGCTCGGGCGACCACTCGACGAACACGCCCACGACCGATTCCGGGCCCACGCCCAGCGAGCGCAGCTCCACGGCCAGCGCCGCCGAGCGCGCGTCCAGCTCCGCGTAGGGCATCACCCCGCCGCGCGAGACCACCGCGGGCGCGCCGGGCGTCCGCGCCGCCACCCCGGCGAAGCGCGCGGGGATGGTGCCGCCGCGCACGGGCGGGGGCGCGGCGGTGGACCATCGGCCGGTCTGCGCCGCGTCTTCCTCGTCCGCCCGGGTCAGCTCCCAGAGCGGCGCGTCGGGGTCGCGGCCGGCGCGGTCCAGCGCCACGCCGGCGTGGCGGAGGAGGCGCTCGACGGTGGGCGGCTCGAAGAGCGCCGCGTCGTAGTCGCACACCAGCACCACCTCGCCGCCCACTTCGTGCGCCTCGAGGGCCAGGTCGTACTTGCTGGCGCCGTATCCCGATTCCAGCGGCTCCATCTCCACCCCGGCCAGCTGGATGTGGTCGGCG
>DASTNU010000133.1:0-6824 GCA_035720605.1 Longimicrobium sp.
GCACCCCGCGCAGAAACGGCTCAGCGGCGGGTTCAGGAATCCGCACGCGTGCCGGTCCGGTCCCGCCGCCGGCCGCCCGGGCTCTCCCGGGTCGCCCAACACCGCCTCCGCCGCGCGCATGGCCGCCAGCGCCTCCAGCGAGAGCCGCTCCTTCTGCGCGCGGTAGTCGGCGTCGTCCAGCTTGCCGCCCAGGAAGTCGTACTCCAGCTCCATGAGCGAGGCCAGCGCCACCCGCCGCCGCGCCTCGGCGTCCAGCACCGCGCCGGAGGCCACGTCCACCAGCAGCGCGTCGCGCCGCGAGACCAGGGGGCGGACGACGAACGCCGCCGCGAGCAGCGCCAGCAGCAGCGAGAAGGCGAGCAGCGTCACTCGTCTTCCTCCGCGCGCTCGAACTCCGCCAGCGCCGCGTTCAGCCGGGCGCGCTCGTCGTCGGACACACCCTGCCCCGGCGCCGCGGCGTACACCCGGCCCTCGCCGCGCATCGCCTTCAGGCGGCCCCAGAGAAAGACGCCGCCCAGCGCCAGCGCGAACGGGGGGATGAGCCACGCCCAGAGCCCCGCGCCGGTGCGCCGGGGCACCGCGCGCCACTCCTCGCCGTGGCGGGCGAGCACGTCTTCCACGATGGCGTCCGCGCTCCTTCCCTGCGCCGCCATCGTCCGGATCGAATCGCGCAGCATCTCCGCCTGCGTGCTGGGGCACACCTCCAGCATCAGCCCCGGACAGTACGGCGACCGCAGCCGCGCGATCGCCGCGTCCGCCGTCTTCTGCGCCCGCCCCGCATCCACCTGCGCCCCGACCGGCGCGGCGACGCAGAGCCCCGCCATCACCACGACGAGCCCGAGGACGCGGAGCCCGCGCAGGCGGACTTTGCGCCTTTCCAGCGGCGAATCCATTCGCTCCCGGAGGCGGATCGCGCCTGATCTCCCGGGCGAACCGGCACCATCCTGGTGAACCCGGCGGATGCGCATCGAGATCGCCATCGTCCTCACGCCTCCACCAGCTCGCGCTCGCCCTCGGGCTCCGGCTCCGCCACCTTCGGCGCACGCACCTTCGGGCGGGCGGCCGCGGGGCGCGCGGGCTCCGCGCCGGGCCACAGCGCCACCAGCGTGCCGATCGCCATGATCAGCCCGCCCAGCCAGATCCACGGCACCAGCGGCTGCACCAGCACGCGGAAGGTGGCCACCGGGCGCGGGTTGGTGCCCTGGACCACGCCGTTGGCATCGTCGATGCCGGCCAGGATCAGGTACAGGTCCTCGTTCCACGCGCGGCGGATCCCCACCTCCGACGCCACCTCCTCGCGCTGGCGGTACGACCGCTTCTCCGCCGTCAGCACGCCGGCCGGGCGCCCGTCCTTCGCCACGTCCACCGAGGCGATGACCTTGGTCATGTTGGGCGCCGGGTACGCCGACATCGCCTGGTAGGTCAGCCGGTAGGTGTGGCCGAAGGGCGAGCGCACGTCCACCGTCTCGCCGGGGCGCAGCGCCACCTGCTTCTCCACGTCGTACGCGCTGCCGGCGAAGCCCATGAACATCACCACGAAGCCCGCGTGCACCACGTAGCCGCCGTAGCGGCGCCGGTTGCGCTCCACCAGGTGAAGGAAGGCGGGGACGACGCCCTCGCCCTCGATGCGGGCCCGCGCGCGCGTCCCCTTCCAGAACTCCACCGCGATCGTCGTCATGGTGAAGGAGCCCAGCGCGAAGGTCGCCAGCGCGTAGCTGTTGCGGACGCCCGTCATCCACAGCACCGCCGCCACCGCCACGCCGGCGCCGACGGGGGTGGCGAAGTTGCGCACCAGGTTGCGCCCGGTCGCCTTGCGCCACGCGATCACGGGGCCGATCCCCAGCAGCGTGAGCAGCAGCAGGCCGAGGGGGATGTTGACGCGGTTGAAGAAGGGCGGACCCACGGCGATCTTCTGCCCGGTGAAGCCCTCGGAGATGAGGGGGAAGAGCGTTCCCCACATCACCGTGAACATCGCCGCGACGAAGGCCAGGTTGTTCAGCAGGAACGCGGCCTCGCGCGAGATCACGCTCTCCAGCCGGTTCTCCGGGGCAAAGGCGTCGCGCCGCCACCACACCAGCGCGGCGGAGACGACGATCAGCAGCGACAGGAAGCCCAGGAAGATCCAGGAGATCGTGAGGTTCTGCGCGAACGAGTGCACCGACTCGATGAGCCCCGAGCGCGTCAGGAAGGTGGCGAAGACGCTCAGCAGAAAGGTGCCCAGGATCAGCAGCACGTTCCACATCTTGAGCATGCCGCGCTTTTCCTGGATCATCACCGAGTGCAGGAACGCCGTGCCGGTGAGCCAGGGGAGCAGCGACGCGTTCTCCACCGGGTCCCAGAACCAGTACCCGCCCCACCCCAGCTCCACGTACGCCCACATCATCCCGAAGATGATGCCGTTGGTCAGGAAGAACCACGCGAGCAGCGTCCACCGCCGCGTCGTGGTGATCCACCGCGTGTCCAGCCGCCCGCTGAGGAGCGCGCTGACCGCGAAGGCGAAGGGAACGGTGAAGGCGGTGAAGCCCAGGTACAGCGTGGGCGGGTGGATGGTCATCCAGTAGTTCTGCAGCTGCGGGTTCAGCCCCCGGCCGTCGGCGGGGGTGAAGTCCATCAGCTGGAACGGGTTGGACGCGAAGAGCACCACGCCCAGGAAGAACGCCAGGACCACGAGCAGCGTCCCCGCCACGTACGGCATGAACTCGCGGTTCTTCCGCCGGTTCTGCCAGACGACGATGGACGAGAAGAAGGCCAGCAGGAGCGCCCAGAAGACGAGCGACCCCGTCTGCCCCGCCCAGAGGCCCGTGATCTTGTAGAAGAGGGAGAGCTCGCGGTTGCTGTACCCCGCGACGTAGCGGTAGCCGTACTCGTTGCGGACGAACGACGCGATGATGGCGGCGGAGGCGACGGCGATGAGGCCGAAGACGGCGTAGATGGAGCGCTCGGCGCTCAGCACCCAGTCGCCGCGGCCGCGGCGGCCGCCGGCAAAGGCCAGCGCGATGCCCCACAGCCCCAGGACCAGCGCGACCCAGAGGGCGACTTCCCCGATCTGCGTCACGCCCTCAGTTCCTCGTCGACGGCCTCGTAGCGCGACCCGCACTTGGTGAGCACGGTGGCCGCCTCGAAGGTGCCCGCGGCGGTCATCTTCCCCTCCACCACCACGTCGCGCCCTTCCTCGAAGGTGTCGGGGAGGGGGCCGTTGTAGTGCACGGGAAAGGTGGTGCGCCCGCTGGCGATGTCCACCAGGGTGAAGCGCAGGTCCAGCGTCCTCTGGTCGAAGCGGACGGAGCCGGGGACCACGCGCCCGCCCACCTTGGCGCCCAGCTCGCGCGCGGTGGGGTCCGCCGCCAGCTTCGCCGAGAGCTCGTCGGGCGTGTAGTAGTACATCATGGAGTCCTTCATGCCGGTGACGGCCAGGTACCCCACGACGCCGACCAGCACCAGCGCGCCGGCCACGAACCTGCTCTGCTTCTTCACGGGTGGTTTCCTCCGCGGAAGGTCCTGCCTCGCCAGCCCGCCAATATACATCCGAAGCGGATGCGGTGAAAGGGATTGCGCGTGGTGGGAAGCCTTATCGGGCGGTAGGGGTTTGCCTGACGGCGGGGCCCCTCCCCCTGGCCCCCTCGCAGACTGCGCGAGGAAAGGGGGAGGACGGCGAGTCGGGTGCGTTGAACGGACCTCCTGCCGGCCGCACGCCCCCTCCGGGCGAGCAGCCACGCGCCCACCTCCCCCAAAAACTCCTGGGGGAGGTTGGATTGCGACCGCGCTCCGCCCGCTACGACCCGTCGAAGGCGGTCGAGGTGCGCGACCAGTAGTCGCCGCCCAGCGCGGCGCGCAGCTCCGCGAGAATGCGCTCCAGCCGCGAGCGCAGCGGCGCGACCTGCCCTACCAGCGTCTCGCGGTCGCACCAGATGCACGCCAGCTCCTGGCCGGTATCGAAGTCGGCGTGGCGGACGAACAGCCGGTCGCCCGATGCGAAGATCGTGAGCTCCCTCCCCTGGTCGACGTCCCCGTAGATCTCGCCGTCCCCGGGTGATTCCAGGGCGTCGAACAACCTCTCCGCTTCGTCGCGGGTGTCGTGGTAGGCGAACCGGATCTCGAAGCCGCCGGGAGAGAAGAGATAGGGAGTGAGCCAGAAGTAAGGGGGGCCGGGTGCCCTCGCGTACTTCTCCCCCAGGCGAAGCACGTCGGCGTAGTGCCTGGCCAGCTCACCAAGCGCCGGCCCGTCCAGCGCCGAGGTGAAGACGTGCTTCACGTTGCCGGGGTGCGACGCCACCGCCGGCTGGTACAGCGGCTCCCGGAGCGTCTTCCACTGCCCGGGAGAGAAATCGTTCTCCGGCCCGTAGTAGAGGTCGTCCCAGACGATGAAGCCGACCTCCAGCGTCGGCTTCTCCACCCTCCTCGCTCTGCCGGCCCACCCGGGAAGCTCCACCGGCTGCTCGTTCGGCTGCTTCACCACCCGGCCCTCACGTCGCCGCGCCGGAGAGGGGAACGTCCACCCGCAGCTCCCAGCGGCAGTGGGCGCAGTGTACCGCGTGCGGCTGCTTCATCCGGCCCAGCTCGCGAAAGTCCTGCTCCGTGCCGCACCGCGGGCAGGCGCCGTGCAGCGTGACCAGCGTGCGGTGCTCGCGAAAGCGGTTCAGCGCGCGAAAGGCCCCGATCCCCAGCACCAGCAGCACCCACGGCAGGTGCGGCGGCACCCACATCACCACCGGCACCAGCAGCCACCACGCCAGCTGCACCAGGGCCGAGCTGCGCCGCCACGCCGGGCTGCGCTCGATGACCCGGGCGCGCGCCGGGGTCCACTCCCCGCCCGCGAACACCAGCCGCGCAGGCACCTCCGGCACCTGCACCGCGCTCACTGCGCGCGCGCCTGCACCACCGTCGCCGCGCCCACGCCCGCCAGGTCCCAGACGATGTCCTTGAACGACGCGGTCGAGCCCTCGCGCCGCCGGTCGTTCAGCTCCTTGGCGATCCCCACCGTCGCGCCCGTCCCCGCGCCCACGTAGAGGCTGGTGTCGTGGTCCAGCCCCGCCGCGCGCGCGCCGCTGGCCGCCAGGCTGGTGACCAGGAAGGTGGTGGCGAAGTGCTTGAACTTGTCCTCGCTGAACCACGGGTCGCGCGGCTGCTGCGCGTCCGGCCGGCCCAGGCTGAGGCAGAGGAAGAGGAGACAGGCGTTCACGGGCGCTCCGGGGAATCGGGAGAAAACCGTCCGGCGTGGGCTGACGGGGAGGATACGGCGCTTCGTGGCGGATGCAAGCGCGGCGCCGGAGTTCCGTCGACGACTGCCGACGAAAACGTGACACAGTGGATATTCACCTTCCGCGACAACAAATATATATTGTACGACTGAGAGAGCGTGCGATGCACGCCGTGGTCGTGTCGGTCCGCTCCCGGCGCGCCACGTTACGCGCAAAGCCGCGTTCCGGCAGCCGCCCTGCCGCCCGCGGCCGGAGCAACCGCAGCAGGAGGACCCCCCCAATGGCCCGTCTTACCCTGGAAGCCGTCGCAGAAGACTCGCTCGCCGCCCCGGAGGAGCGCCCCACCAACCGCATCGTCGCGTCCGTCACGGACCCCAACGGCGAGCCGGTGACGGGGCTTACCGCGGCCAACTTCCGCATCGATCCCATGGCCGCCACCAACGGCTCGCACGTCAACGTGGCGCGGGTGGCCGCGGGCCGGCTTCCCGGCTTCTACCACATCGACGTGGTGCCGGCCAACGGCTCCGGGCCCCGCAAGGTCTGCGTGTTCGCCATCGCGGCGTCGCGCGGCACGGACAAGGGCCAGACGCTGGCGACCTTCGCGGTGGATTGAACGGCAGTGTCTAGTGTCTAGTGTCTAGTGTCTAGTGCCTAGTGCCTAGTGCCTAGTGTCTAGTGCCTAGTGCCTAGTGCCTAGTGCCTAGTGCCAAGGAAAAGAGTACTTGGTACTTGGCACTTGGTACTTGGCACTTGGTACTTGGCACTAGGCACTTCTTTCCTTCCCCACCACGCTGGCCGCGATCAGCGGGCCGTGCAGCTTGCCGTTCTCGATGAAGATCTTGTTGGCGTCGTGGCCGCTCACCACCACGCCGGCCACGTAGATCCCGGGCACGTTCGTCTCCATGGTCGCGGGATCGTGGGCGGGGATGGCGGTCACCGGATCCACCCGCACGCCCAGCCGCGCCAGGAACGAGGGATCCGGCTCGTAGCCGGTCATCGCCAGCACCCAGTCGTTGGGGAGCGTGCGGCGGGCGCCGGTCTCCAGCTCCTCCACCTCCACCTCGCGCGGGCGGATCTCCACCACGCGGTGCCGCCACAGCGCGGGAATGGCGCCCTCGGCGATGCGGTTGTCGATGTCCGGCCGCACCCACGGCTTCACGCCTTTGTCCAGCGCGTCGAACAGGTGGACGATGGTCACGCGGGCGCCCTCGCGCCAGCAGAGCAGCGCCGCGTCCGCCGCCGAGTTGCCGCCGCCCACCACGATCACGTCCTGGCCCCAGTACGGGTACGGCTCGTCGAACCAGTAGCGCACCTTGGGCAGCTCCGCCCCGGGCACCTCCAGCCTCCGCGGGTTGGCGTAGTAGCCGATGGCGATCACCACGCTGCGCGCGCGGTGCTCGTGCTCCTCTCCCATCCGCGTGCGGGTGCGCAGCAGAAAGCCCTCATCCCGGCGCTCCACCTCCGCCACCTCCTCGTACTGCCGCACGTCCAGGTGAAAGTACTGCGCGACCTTGCGGTAGTAGCGCAGCGCCTCGCGGCGCGTGGGCTTGTCGCCGGAGGTGGTGAACGGCAGGTCGGCGATCTCCAGCTTTTCCGGCCCGCTGAAGTAGGTGACGTAGGTGGGAT
>DASTNU010000134.1:0-4995 GCA_035720605.1 Longimicrobium sp.
GCGCTCGCGCTGCAGCCGCCCGGCCACCTGCTCCGCCTGCCGCATCACCCGCAGGATGTTGCCGCCCAGCACCTTGCGCACGTCCGCCTCCGAGTACCCGCGGCGCAGCAGCTCCGCCGTGAGGTACGGAAAGCGCGAGACGTCCTCCATCCCCGCCGGCAGCGAGGTCACGCCGTCGTAGTCGGAGCCCAGCCCCACGTGGTCGATCCCCGCCACCCGCACCACGTGGTCGATGTGGTCCGCCAGCGTGGCCGTGGTCCCCCGCGGCACCGGGTTGTCGCGCCGCCACTGGTCGTACGCCCGCTGCGCCGCCTGCGGATCGTTGGGAAACTGCTCGCGAAAGCGGCGCTGCACGTCGAACATCCCGCGCATCTGCCGCGCCGCGGAGGGCTCCACGAAGCCGGAGTAGAAGTTGATCATCACCACCCCGCCGTTCTCCTTCAGCATCCGCAGCACGTCGTCGGGGACGTTGCGGGGGTGGTCCGCCAGCGCGCGGGCGGAGGAGTGGGAGAAGATGACCGGGGCCTCGGAGACGCGGATGGCGTCGGCCATGGTCTCGGGCGAGACGTGGGACAGGTCCACCAGCATCCCCAGCCGGTTCATCTCCCGCACCACCTCCTCGCCGAAGCGGGTCAGCCCGCCGTGGCGCGCGGAGTCGGTGGCGGCGTCGGCCCAGTCGATGGTGTTGGCGTGGGTGAGCGTCATGTAGCGCACGCCCAGCTCGTGGAACTGCCGCAGCACGTCCAGGGAGTTCTCCATGGCGTGCCCGCCCTCGATGCCGATGAGCGAGGCCACGCCCCCCGCGCGGTGGATGCGCTCCACGTCGTCGGCCGTGAGCGCCATCTCCAGCCGCGGCGAGCGGTCCGTCATCCGCTTGATCAGGCCGATCTGCTCCAGCGCGAAGCCGGCGGCGTTCTTTCCGATGGCGTCCACCGGCACGTACGCCGCCCAGAAGACGCCGCCGACGCCGCCCTGGCGCAGCCGCGGCACGTCCGTGTGCTGCTGGGGGAGCGCGCCGTCGGGGTCCATGACGGAAAGGTCGCCCTGCGCCTTTTCGCGGATCTCCCACGGCAGGTCGTTGTGCCCGTCGATGAGGGGCGCGTCGGCGTGGATGCGCAGCGCGCGCGCCAGCAGCGGGTCGTCCTGCGCGGCCGCGGCGGCGGGAGCGGCCGCCAGGACGGCGGCCACGATCACTCGGTGTCTCATCGGCTGTGGCGCGGAAGGGGTCGGAAGGGTCACCGCGCAGCCAGGCCGCGGAAGACGGCCGCGGTGCGCAGCGCCAGGGTCTCGGAGCGGCCCACCCACTCCACCTCGGCCAGCACGCGCCGCCGCTCCACGAAGTTGTCGCTGACCAGGGGCATGCTGGAGAACCGCGAGCCCAGGTCGGGGGGGATGAGCAGGAGCAGGTCCTGGCGCCGGGGCTCGCCGGAGGGGCCCCACTTGCACTCCGCGGCGGGAACGCGGCCCTCCTGGATGAGCGAGGCCACCGAGCGGGGCGCCGTGTGCCCCGCGATGATGGTGAAGTTCTGCGGCGCCGCGCAGAACAGCTCCGCGCGCACCACCTTGCCCACCGCCGCCTCGCCCTCCACCACCAGCCGCTCGAAGCCGGCGGTGCCGTACGCGTCCTCGGGCCCCGCCGCCGTGGCGGCCGGGTTGGGCGCGGCGACCGTGGTGCCGCTCTCCGACGGCTTCGTCACCAGCGCCTCCTCCGCCGGCGGGTCGTCGTCCCCGCCGCGCAGGCCGTCCACCAGCAGCACCAGCGCCAGCGCGCCCAGCACGCCGTACGACACCAGCGCCCAGGGCCGGCGCCACATGGGCGGCGGCGCGCGGCGCTCCACCTTTCTGCGTTCGCGGCCGCGGCGGTCCCCCGCCCGCACGGCGGGCCCGGCCCCCTCCTGAGAGTCCTGCGACATGGCGCTCCGGTGGCGTGGTTTTCGGATGGAGAAGACCCCCGCGTCCGCGGCGAGGGCCGTCTGCCTGCGTTGGATGCCCCGGGGAGCGGCGGGGTTGGCCCCGGCGCCCCGGCCGCCCTACGCGCCCGGCTCCGTGCCGGGCGGCCCGCTGGGAAGGGTGAGGCGGAAGGTGGTCCCCACCCCCGGGGTGGAGGCCAGCTCCAGCGTTCCCCCCAGCGCCGCCGCCAGCCGGCGGGAGATGGGAAGCCCCAGCCCGGTGCCCTCGCGGATGCCGGCCAGGTTCGCCCCGCTTCCCAGCTGGACGAACTCGTCCCAGATGCGCGCCTGGTCCTCTTCGGAGATGCCGGGCCCGCCGTCCGTCACCTCGATCACCATCCCCCCGCCGCGCGCGGCGGACAGGTGCACCCACACCGGCGACCCCGCGCCGAACTTGATGGCGTTGGAGACCAGGTTCATCAGGATCTGCCCCAGCCGCCGCGGGTCGGTGCGCAGCGGGGGGACGGGGTCGTGGCGGAGGATCCGCAGCTCCGTGCGGGAGCTCTCGGCCAGCGGGCCCAGCACGCCGAAGATCTCCCCCACCAGCACCCCCACGTCCACGTCGCGCGGCTGCACCTCCGCCCGGCCGCTCTCCAGGCTGGAGAGGTCCAGCACGTCGTTCACCAGCTCGCGCAGGTGCCGCGCGGCGCGCTGCGACCGCTCCACCGCCAGCTCCTGCTGCTCGTTCAGCGAGCCGTACACCTCCGCCAGCAGCAGGTCGTTGTAGCCCATCACCGCGTTGATGGGAGTGCGCAGCTCGTGGCTCATGGCCGCGTAGAAGCGGTTGCGCGCCCCCAGGGCGATCTGCAGCTCGCGGGAGCGGCGCTCCAGCTGCTGGTTGGCGGTCAGGAGCTGGTCCTGGCCGGCGTGCAGCTCCTTGGTCATCGCCAGGAGCTCCTGGTTCTGCGCCTCCATCTCCGCGTTCTGCGCCTGCAGCGCCCGCGACAGCCGCTCGTTCTCGCGGAACTCGCGCTCCAGCTCGTCCAGCGCCCGCGCCAGGCGGGCCTTCTCCTTGGCCAGCTGCCGCTGCGCGTGCGCCTGCTCGCTGTTGACCGCCGCCAGCTCCTCGTACATCTGGTCGAAGCGGGGGTCGCGCGGGGCCTCCACCAGCCACAGCCGCGCCCCGTCCTCGTCCCACACGGGATGGAAGGAGTGGGGACTCACCGTGTCGCGCCCCTCCAGCATGAGCTCCCAGGCGCTGCCGGGGTCGCCGCCGGCCGGCTCGGGGGCGCGGGCCAGGATCGTCTCCAGCTTGCGCCGCGAGGGGGCGTCCAGCACGGCGGCCAGGGAAGTGCCCACCACGCCGCGCTCCAGCGCGCGCTCCATGCGCCCGTTGGACTCCAGCACGGTGCCGTCGCGCGCCAGCTCCAGGACGAACCCGGGAAAGCCGCGCAGCAGCGGGTGCAGCCCCAGTGCAGCCGGGCTCTTCATGCCGCGAACCGCTCCTTCAGCCGTGTCGCCGCCTCCACCGCGTCGCGGGCGGTCAGGTCCGCCCCCAGCCGCTCGCCCAGCCCGGGATCGTCCGCGAAGGCCCGCCCGCCGACGGCGATCACCGGCCCGCCGTCGGGCACCGCCCGGCGGATGGCGCCGATGGCCTCGCGCACCCGCGGCAGGTGCGGGGCGATGGCGGCGGAAAGCGCCACCACGGCGGGGCGCCGCTCCACCACCATCGACACCAGGTCCTCCACGGGGACGGAGGCGCCCAGGTACACGGTGTCCCAGCCGTCCATCTCCAGCACGTCGCAGATCATGCGCAGCCCCAGCTCATGCCGTTCCTGCTCCGCGCACGCCGCCACCAGCAGCGGCCCCGGCCCGTTGCGCCCGGCGAGGAAGACGCGGTCGTACAGCCGGGCCATGGCGGCCTGCGTGATGGCCGTCGCCAGGTGCTCGTCGGCGACGGTGATGCGGTTTTCCTGCCACAGCCGGCCGACCTCGCGCAGCACCGGCTGAAAGACGTCGACGTACAGCTCGCGGATCCCCAGCCCCTCGTCCACCGCGGCGTCCACCAGGGCGAAGGCGTCGCGGCGGCGCCCGGCCAGCACGGCGGCCAGGTAGCGGCGGCGGGTCTCCTCCACCCCCGTCACCCCCCGCCCCCGCGCAGGACGGCGATCCCGGCCCGCAGGCAGGCGGCCGCGGCGCGGGCCTCCTCCCCCGGCAGCCGGACGGCCACGTCGCTCTCCATCAGCTGCAGCGAGCGCAGCAGCTCCGCCGTCTGCACGCCGCGGGCCCGCAGCATCCCGTCGCACCACTCCGCGTAGCGCGCGAAGAGGGCGGGGTCCTCCAGCTCCACCGCGGGCGCCAGGTGCTGCAGGTGGTAGCGCATGTCCTGCAGGCACTTCTGCCGTCCCCGCTCGCCGTAGCGGTCCACCAGCCAGGGCATCTCGGCGTACAGCAGGCCGGTGACCGAGCGGGCGACGGCCTCGGCGTGCTCCGCCAGCGCCGCAGCCGTGCGGTGCCCGGCGCTCACCCCTTCCATTCCGGCAGCGCGCGCGAGTCCATCAGCACCTCGAACGCCTCGTGGCGCACGGTGGTGCGGGCCATGATCTCCCCCGGCTCGCGCGCGTGCGACACCGCGTGCTCCTCGCTCGACATGTAGCGCCGGAAGGCCTCGCGGCTTTCCCACGCGGTCAGGAAGGTGTGGGTGGCGTCCCCGGCCTGTGGACGCAGGAGCTGCAGGTACAGAAAGCCGGGAAAGCCGTCCACCAGCCGCGAGCGCTGGCGAAAGTGCCGCTCCAGCTCGGCGCGGTCCGCCTCGGGAACGGTGAGGTGCGAGATGAACACGAACATCGGTCCTGATGCGGTCGGTACAATTGAGCACAAGTAAGCGCACGGCCGCGCCCTTGGCAAGGAACTCCGGCACCGCTCACCCCCCTTCCGCGCGCCAGGCGAAGAGCGCCAGCGCCGCCACCGTCGTGGCGCTGTCGATCTCCCCCGCCGCCACCCTGCGCCGCGCCTCCGCCAGCGGCAGGCAGCAGACGCGGGTGTCCTCGCCCGCGTCCAGCTCCTTCTCCCCTTCCCGCCTGGCGCCGCGGATGACCACGGCGTG
>DASTNU010000135.1:0-2279 GCA_035720605.1 Longimicrobium sp.
AGCGGCGAGGACGGGCGCGACGCGCTGGCGGTGGCGCTGCGGATCATGGAAAAGATCGAGCAGCACGCGGCCGCGGGGCTGGCGGCCAGGGCGTGAGGGGCCCTCACCCGGCTCGCCTGGGCTCGCCACCCTCTCCCGCAAGCTGCGCGGGAGAGGGTGTAGACTTCGACCAGCCTTTCTCGCGTGTCGCGGGCTCCGGCCCAGCGATTGAAATCGCCGCAACGACCACGCCCTGTCCGCCTGCGCGGACATCCGCGCCGGCGGGATTCGCGTGAGCTCTCCAGGCCCGCGCGGAGAGCATCCCACGATCTTCATCTCTGCCGGGGAGGAGTCCGGCGACCTGCACGGGGCGGCGCTGGCGCGGGCGCTGCGCGAGCGGTTTCCCCGGGCGCGGCTCATCGGGCTGGGCGGGGCGCGGATGCAGCAGGAGGGCGTAAAGCTCCTGGCCGGGCTCAACGAGCTGGCGGTGATGGGCTTCGCCGAGGTCATCCGCCACCTGCCCTTCTTCGTCCGCCTGCGCAGCCAGGTCTTCGCCATGCTGGCCAGCGAGCGGGTGGACCTGGTGATCCCCATCGACTACCCGGGCTTCAACCTGCGCCTGGCGCGGCACGCGAAGGCGTCGGGAATCCCGGTGCTGTACTACATCGCGCCGCAGGTGTGGGCGTGGCACAAGGGCCGGGTGCGCGACCTGTCCCGCGACGCGGACGAGGTGGCGGTGGTGCTGCCCTTCGAGGAGGAGTTCCTGCGCAGGGGCGGCGTGAACGCGCGCTTCGTGGGGCATCCGCTGCTGGACCGCGCCCCTCCCGAGCTGCCGCGGGACGCATGGGCGCGCGCGAACGGGCTGGACCCCGGGCGGCCGATCCTGGCGCTGTTCCCCGGCTCGCGGGCGCAGGAGGTGCGGCGCCACCTGGAGCTCTTTTCCGCCGCGGCGGAGCTCGTCGTTCAGCGGCGGCCGGACGCGCAGCCGGTGGTGGGGGTGCCGGGAGGGATCGACCGCGGCGAGTACGCGGCGGCGCGCTGGCCGCTGGTGCAGAGCGCGGGCGGGCTGCTGCAGTACGCCACCGCGGCGATCGCCAAGTCCGGTACGACGACGCTGGAGGCGGGGCTGGCGCTGACGCCGCTGGTCGTGGTCTACCGGATGAACGCGGCCAGCTACGCGGTGGCCAGGCGGCTGGTGAAGGTGCCGCACATCGCCCTGGCGAACCTGATCGCGGAGGAGCGCGTGGCCCCGGAGTTCGTGCAGGACGCGGCCACGCCGGACGCGCTGGCGGACGCGGTGCTGCCGCTGCTGGACGAGGGCTCCGAGGAGCGGCGGCGGATGGTCGCGGGGCTGGCGCGGGTGCGGGAGCGGCTGGGCGGGCCGGGGGCGTCGCGGCGGGTGGCGGAGCTGGCGGCGGAGCTGCTGGACGGGCGGATGGGTGGGCGTGCGCGGGTGGCTCGCGGCGAGGGGCCGGATTCCGTCGCCGGCGGGCCCGCCCCGGGCGGGTGAACCCGCGGCGGCCCGACCCCGGGTTGAAACCCGGGGCTGGAACGGCCATAAGCCCCTCCCTGGGCTCGCGGAGCTCTCCCGGCGGGGCTTCACCTGCAAACGGCACAGGCGGCCGTCGCGCTCGGCAGTTGTCGTGGGTGTCCGCGAAAGGCGGACAGTGCGCAGTCGTTGCGGCGATTTCAATCGCCGGGTTGGGACCCGGCTCCTCTTCCCCGCTCGATGGACGATCCCATCACTTCCCCAACCGTATCGGACGAAGTGGCGGCGGAGCTGCCGTCGGAGATGACGACGCGGCTGCCGTGGCACCAGTCCGCGCTGGCGGCGGTCGGGGGCGCGGGACTGGACGCGATCATGGGATCGTGCCGCTACCGCACGGAGGGGGAGGAGAACTTCCGGCAGTTCTGGAGGGAGGGAAAGCCGGTCGTCTTCACGCTGTGGCACGGGCGGCTGCTGCCCTGCACCTTCCACCACCGCCACCAGGGCGTCGTCACGCTGGTGAGCCTGCACCGCGACGGCGAGTACATCACCCGCGCGGTGCGCCGCTGGGGGTACACGGCGGTGCGCGGCTCCACCAGCCGCGGCGGGCTGGAAGCGCTGCGCGAGCTGATCCGCCACGTGAAGCAGGGCCGCTCGCTCGCCATCACCCCCGACGGGCCGCGGGGGCCGCGGGAAAAGATGAAGCCGGGGCCCGTCATCATCGCGCAGCGCACGGGCGCGCCGATCATCCCGGTGGCGTCGGCGGCCAGCCGGGGGTGGTTCTTCGGGGGATGGGACCGGTTCCTGATCCCGC
>DASTNU010000136.1:0-2094 GCA_035720605.1 Longimicrobium sp.
GCACCGGCGCCGCCGGGTCCGCATAGTCGATGGGGACGCGCGAGCCGCTGGGCACCGCCAGGTGCGATGGCGCCAGCTCGTCCAGCGCGCCCCGCCGCTCCCATCCCACCCTCGCCAGCAGCACCTCGTGCAGGTCCGTGCGCTGCACCTCGTCCAGCCGCGCCATCCCGTACAGGTACGGTCCCAGCCACTCCGCCAGGCCCTCCTCCAGCGCCGCGTCCGACACGTCCGGCCACGACGGATCGTGCCGGTGCAGGAAGGCGATGCGCTCCCGCAGCTGCGCGGCCGCCTTGCTCCACGGCAGCGCGCCGACCCCCGCGCGCGCGATCCCCTCCAGCAGCGCGCGGGCGACGAGCTCCGGGTCGGGGTCGGCGAGGGGCGCCTCGCGCAGGACCAGCGCACCCAGCCGCTCGCGCCGCCGCGCGCGGACCGCCCTCGCCTCCGCGTCCCAGGCGACCGCCGTCTCGCGCTCCACCTGGTCCGCGAAGTGGCGCTCGATCTCGTCCAGCTCCACCGGCGCGGCGAGGTGGACGCGGCTCTCGCGGCCCTGCCCGTCCAGCTCCGCCGCCACCAGGTACGGCGAGGCGGCGAGCGGATCGTTTTCCGCCAGCGCGGCGCCGCGGCCGTTGCGCAGCAGGTAGCGCCCCGGCTTTCCCGCCCGCCGCTGTCCGATGCGGTCCGGGTACGCCAGCGCCAGCAGCAGCCCCGCGGAGGACGCATCGCCCTCGTCGCGCACGCGGAGGCGGCGCCGCCACTCGCGCGCGTCCGCCAGCACGCGGTGCAGGACGCCCGCGTCCGCGGGGCCGCGGGCGCGGCGGCCGGAGGCGGCGTCGCGGAGCGCCTCCAGCCGCAGCCGCAGGTCCGCGTCCGGCGGCGCGTCGCCGCGGCGGAAGACGTCGCGCTCGCCCAGCAGCGCGGCCAGGTCGCACGCCACGCCGCCCGCGCCCAGCTCGCGCCCGCGCAGGAGCAGGTGCGCCAGGCGCGGATGCAGCGGCAGCTCCGCCATCGCGCGGCCGTGCGGCGTCACCGCGCCCCCGGCATCCAGCGCGCCCAGCTCGCGCAGCAGCTCGCGCGCCTGCGCGAACGCGGCGGGCGGAGGCGGATCCAGCCACGCCAGCTCCGCTGGATCGGCCACGCCCCACGCGGCCAGCTCCAGCGCCGGCGGCGCCAGGTCGGCGTCCAGGATCTCCGGCGTGCCGTGCGGCACCAGCCCCGCCTGCGCATGCTCCGGCCACATCCGCCAGCACACGCCCGGCGCCACCCGTCCGGCCCGTCCGCACCGCTGCTCGGCGGAGGCGCGGGACACGGTCACCGTCTCCAGCCGCGTCATCCCGGTGCGCGGCGAGAAGCGGGGGACGCGCATCAGCCCGGAATCCACCACCACGCGCACGCCCTCGATGGTCAGGCTGGTCTCGGCGATGGAGGTGGCGAGCACCACCTTGCGGCGTCCCGGGGGGCTGGGGGCGATCGCCTCGTCTTGCGCGGGCTGCGGCAGGTTGCCGTACAGCGGCATCACCCGCACCCGGGGCGGCAGCTCCGCGCCGCGCAGCATCTCCTCCACGCGGTGGATCTCCCCCGCGCCGGGAAGGAAGACGAGCACGTCGCCCCCGGACGATTCCAGCGCCTGACGAACGGTTCGCGCCACGGCGGGCTCGATTCGCCCGTCGACGCGGCTCGCGAGGTAGCGGATCTCCACGGGATGGCTGCGCCCCTGGCTGGTGACGATCGGCGCGCCACCCAGCAGCGCCGCGACGGGGCCGCCGTCCAGGGTGGCGCTCATCACCAGCAGCCGAAGGTCGTCGCGGAGCAGGGCGCGCGACTGCAGGGTGAGCGCGAGGCCGAGGTCCGCGTGCAGGCTGCGCTCGTGGAACTCGTCGAAGATCACCAGCCCGACGCCCTCCAGCGCCGGGTCGGACTGCAGTATCCGCGTCAGCACGCCCTCGGTGACCACTTCGATGCGCGTCGTTGGGCCCACGCGCGTCTCCATCCGCACGCGGTATCCCACCGTACCGCCGACGTCCTGGCCCAGCAGCCGCGCCATGTGCCGCGCGGCCGCACGCGCCGCCAGCCGCCGCGGCTCCAGCATCACCATCC
>DASTNU010000137.1:0-4451 GCA_035720605.1 Longimicrobium sp.
GCGGCCCCTCCGCCGGCGGCGGGCTGGGGACGTGCACGACCGCCAGCGTCCCCACCGCCACCAAGAAGGTGGCGAAGTCGATCACCAGGATGCCCCACAGCCCCACCGTGGTCACCAGCACGCCCGCCACCAGGGGGGTGAGGATGCCGGCGATGGCGTCGCTGGTCTGCATCATCCCCGAGGCGCGGGCAAAGTGCTGCTTGGGCACCAGCGCGCCGATGACCGCCGCGAAGGCCGGATACTGGAAGGTGCCCAGCCCCGAGCCCAGCGCGGCGAGCGCCATGAAGTGCCAGATCTCGAACCGGCCCGTGTACAGCAGCGCCGCGATGCCCAGCGTGGCCAGCGCCGACAGGCCGTCGGCCACCAGCAGCACGCGGCGGCGGTCCCACCGGTCCACCAGCGCCCCCGCGACCGGGGAAAGCAGCACCGCGGGCACGGTGGCGGCGAAGAAGAGCAGGCCGAAGTCCTCCGCCGAGCCCGTCTTCTGGTAGATCCACACCGGGAGCGCGAACCCGGTCAGGCCGGAGCCCAGCCCGGAGACCAGCTGGCCCAGCCAGATCACCGTGAAGGCGCGCATCTCGCCCAGCACCTTCAGGATCGGCTGGCGCCCGGCCGGTGGTGCGGCGGTGTCGGTCACGCTCGTCCGCGAAAAAGAAACGAAGGCGCCGCCCACGGACGTGGGCCGTGCCCCTCGGGCCGTCCCGCCCCCCGGCAGGTGGCAGCCACGGCAAGAGCCGCCAATCTAACACACTTGCCGCACGTTCTGGAACTGCCGCGCCCCCCTTTCCCGCAACTACTCAGCAATTCGCGTGGTGTTGACGCCGCGCGGGCGTTCCTTTGGTGCCGGCACGCGGCGACCATCTGCGGATCAGGCGTCCATCCGCTCCAGCAGCGCCTGCACCTCCTCTTCCGAGAGCGACTCCAGCCAGTCCAGCCGGTCCGGCAGCCCCGCGTCGCGCTCGCGCGCCACGCGCTCCGCCAGCCCGCGCACGGTGGGCGAGTCGAAGAGGGCGGAGACGGGAAGGCGCACCCCCAGCGTCTCCTCGATGCGGTTGACGACGCGCACCGCGCGCAGCGAGTGGCCGCCCAGGGAGAAGAAGCCGTCCGTCGCCCCCACGCGCTCGATCCCCAGCACCTCGGTCCACGCGGCGGCGATGGCGCGCTCGTCGTCGGTGGCGGGGGGGACGAAGGCGTCGTCCGGCTCCGGCGCGGCGAGGATGGGCTCCGGCAGGGCGCGGCGGTCCACCTTGCCGCTGGGGGTGCGGGGGAGCGCGTCCAGCACCGTCAGGGTGGACGGCACCAGGTACTCCGGCAGCCGCTCCGCCAGCCGCCGGCGCACCGCCGCGGCATCGAGCGCGGCGCCCTCGCGCGGCGCCACGTAGCCGGCCAGCACGTGCGGCTCGCCCGGGCGGGCGCGGGCGACGACGGCGGCGTCCAGCACGCCGGGATCCTCGCGCAGGGCGGCCTCGATCTCCCCCGGCTCCACGCGAAAGCCGCGCACCTTCACCTGCTGGTCCATCCGGCCCCGGAACTCCAGCGCGCCCCCGGCCAGCCAGCGGGTGCGGTCGCCGGTGCGGTACAGGCGCGATCCCGGCGCTCCGAACGGGTCGGGGACGAAGCGGTCCGCCGTCAATCCCGGGCGGCCCAGGTAGCCGCGCGCCACCCCGTCGCCCCCCAGGTACAGCTCGCCGGGGACGCCCGCGGGGCAGGGCGCCATCCGCCCGTCCAGCACGTACGCGGTGCTGCCGGCCAGCGCCCCCCCGATCGGCACCGACGGCGTGTCCGGCGGCAGGGCGTCCAGCGGGTGGAAGGTGGAGAGGGTGCTGTTCTCCGTGGGCCCGTAGATGTTGGCCAGGTACCCGGGCCGCGCCCGCTCCAGCACGCGCCGGGCGGCGGCGGGGTCCATCGGCTCGCCGCCGGCCACGATCTGGGGGATCCCCGCGAGGACGTCCGGCGCCTCGCGGCCCAGCTCGTTGAAGAGCGGGGCGGTGAGGAAGAGGACGGTGACGCCGCCCTCCCGCAGCCGCGCCTGCAGCCCCGCGCGGGAAAGGAGCACGTCGCGGTCGATGCCCACCACGCAGCCGCCGTGCAGCAGCGCCCCCCACACCTCCAGGTGCCAGGCGTCGAACGAGGCGGTGGAGGTCTGCGACACCCGCTGGCCGCCCTCGAAGCGCGCCCAGTTGGCGCCGCGCACCAGCCGCACGAAGCCGCGGTGGGCGAGGGCGACCCCCTTGGGCGTCCCCGTCGATCCGGAGGTGTAGACGATGGTGGCCAGCGACTCCGCCACGGCGAACGGCTCCGGCGCGGGGGTGGCGTCGTCCCCGCCCTCCGCGTCCAGCGCATCCAGCCGGACGACGGGACCGGGAAAGTCCTCCAGCGCCGCCGGCACCGGGCCCGCCACCACCAGCGCGGCGACGCCGGAATCCGCCAGCATGAAGGCCAGGCGCTCGGCGGGATACTCCACGTCCAGCGGGACGAAGGCGGCGCCGGCCTTCAGCACGCCCAGCACCGCGGCCACCAGCTCCGCCCCGCGCTCCATCGCCACGCCCACGCGCGCCTCGGGGCCCGCGCCCAGCGCCGCCAGCCGCCTCGCGACGCGGTCCGACGCGGCGTCCAGCTCCGCGTAGGCCACCGTGCGGCCGCCCCAGTCCACCGCGGGCGCGTCCGGCGTGCGGCGGGCCTGCTCGCGGAAAAGGCCGTGCAGGGTGGCCTCGCGCGGATACTGCGACGGGGCGAGGCCCCACGCCAGCACCCGCCGCCGCTCCTCGCCGTCCATCATCCCGGCGGCGCCGACGGGGCGCGCCGGGTCCGCCAGCAGCGAGGCGAGCAGCGCCCGGTAGTGGCCCCACATCCGCCGCACCGTGTCGCGGCGGTAGAGGTCGGTGGCGTACTCCCAGATCATCGTCACCTCGTCGCCGGCGGCGGCGTTCTGCTGCGCGCGGGGGATGACGATGACCTGCAGGTCGAACTTGGCGGTGCGGTTGCCCAGCGCCTCCGTGACCTCCAGCTGCACCCCCGGCAGGTGGAGGTCCGGGTACGGCGCGTGGTGCATGTTGAAGGAGTGCTGAAAGATGGGCAGGCGGTCCAGGGTGCGGTCCGGCTGCACCGCGTCGACGATGGCGGCGAAGGGCACGTCCTGGTGCGGATACGCCTCCAGCGCCGTCCGCCGCACGCGATCCACCAGCGCCAGGAAGTCCGGGTCGCCGGAAAGGTCCGCGCGCAGGGGGATGACGTTGACGATCATCCCGATCACCTCTTCCGACTCGCGCAGCCGGCGCCCCGCGGAGCCGCCGCCCAGCACGAAGTCGTCCTGCCCCGTGTAGCGGTGCACCAGGGCCTGGAAGGCGGCCAGCAGCGTCATGTACAGCGTGACGCCGTGGCGGCGGCCGAACGCGTCCGCGGCGCGCGCCAGCTCCGCGGGGAGCGGCAGGTGCAGCGACTCGCCCTCGAAGCTGATGCGCGGCGGGCGGGTGAAGTCCACCGGCAGGTCCAGCGTGGGCGGGGCGCCGGCCAGCTTCTGCCGCCAGTAGCGCAGCCCCGCCCGCGCCTCGTCGCCCTGCAGCCAGGCGCGCTGCCACACGGCGAAGTCGCCGAACTGCAGCGCCGGCTCCGGCAGCGGCGAGGGGTGGCCGCGGGAAAAGGCGGCGTAGAGCGCGGTGAGGTCGCGAAGGAAGACGCCGAACGACCAGCCGTCGTGCACCAGGTGGTGCTCCACGCACAGCAGCACGTGCTCGCGCTCGCCGGTGCGGAAGAGCGTCCAGCGCGCCAGCGGCAGCGCGCCCGCGTCGAAGGGCCGGTCGAACTCCTCGCGGTAGCGCGCCTGCACCCCGTCGTTCGCGAGGTGCGCGACGTCGACCACCGGGAGCGCGACGGGCCAGGGCGCGTGCACCTCCTGCATCGGCCGGCCGGCGATCTCGCGGAAGGTGGTGCGGAAGATCTCGTGGCGGCGCACGATCTCCGCCAGCGCCCGCTCCAGCGCGCCCGCATCCACCCGGCCCCGCAGGCGCACGGCCGCCTGGAACTGGTAGGAGCGCATCCCGGGGGAGAGGCGCTCGAAGAACCAGACCGCCTCCTGGGCGGGAGAGAGCGGGAGCGGACGGCCGCGGTCCACGGGATCGATGTGCCCGGCGGCGGAGCCGGCGCCGCCCATCGCCCGCTCCACCTCCACGGCGAGCGCGCGGACGGTGGGCGCCTGGAAGACGGCGGGGAGGGGGACGTCCACCCCCAGCGCCTCCCGCAGCCGCGCGACGATCTGCACGGCGCGCAGCGAGTGGCCGCCCAGCGCGAAGAAGTCGTCCTGCGCGCCCACGCGGGCCACCCCCAGCACCTGCGCCCAGACGCCGCACAGGATCTCCTCCAGCGGCGTGCGCGGCGCCGCGTACGTGTCCCCGCCGGCGCGCTCCGGCCCGGCCGGCTCCGGGAGCGACAGCCGGTCGATCTTGCCGTTGGGG
>DASTNU010000138.1:0-2016 GCA_035720605.1 Longimicrobium sp.
CGTTCGGGGATCGCGCGGCTCTTCCGGTTCTCCACCGCGGCCAGGATCTCGACGCGGTGCAGGCCCAGCTCTCCGAACGCGTGCTCGATGTAGGCGCGGCAGGCCGTCGTCATCACCCCGCGCCCCTGCGCAGCCTCGGCCAGCCAGTAGCCCAGCGATGCGCTGCGGTTCTCCCAGCTCATGCGGACGTGGCCGATGATCCCGACGATCTCGCCGCGCTCGAGGATGACGGTCTGGAACCCCTTGTTCCCCGCCAGCTGCTGCCGGGTGCCGTCGATGAACGCCAGCGTGTCGTCCGGCGACCGCGTGGCATCCAGCCAGGGGAGCCACTGGCGCAGGTACGCGCGATTGGCGTCGACCGCGCGGAACAGCGGCTCGGCGTGCCGCGGCTCCAGCAGCGCCAGGCTCAGGTCGGGGGACCGGGGATGCGTGAACAGGGCATGATCTGCTCGCGAAGGTCAGCCGCGGGCCAGGTCCAGGCTGATGAAGTACGGCATCCGCGTCGCGTCCTCCAGCTCCGGCCGCCGGCGCAGCGCCTCGTCCGTGGGGCGCGGCTCGCGGAAGGCGCGGAGCTGGAACCCCGCGGCCAGGACCCAGCCGAACCAGTCTTCCAGCGGCACGTGCAGCCCGGCGGTGGTGAACTTGTAGGCCAGGCGCTGCCACTCGAGCTCGATGGGCGCGCGCTCGAAGTAGCGGTCCACGCACAGCCAGCGCTTTCGCCTCGCCTCGTCGCGCTCCCAGGCGCGGAAGGGCGTGTCGGTGCACGGGTGCGTGATGGAGGCCACGAACCGGCCGCCCGGCCGGAGCACGGTGTGCACGGCGCGCAGCGCGGCGGCGGGATCGGGCATGTCCTGCAGCGCCACGCACGACACCGCCATGTCGAACGAGTCCGCGGGGAAGTGCGCCGCGATCTCCGCGGCGTCCATCGCCTGGTACTCGATGCCGAGCGGCGCCTCTTCCTCCCGCCGCCGCGCGTGCTCGATCATCCGCGGCGAAAGGTCGATGCCGGTGACCCGGGCGCCGCGCGCCGCCAGCTCACGCGCCAGGTAGCCGCCGCCGCACCCCACGTCCAGCAGCCGTGCCCCGCGCACGTCGCCGCACGCCTCCACCTGCGCCGGGCCCAGGAAGTCCAGGCGGTAGTAGTCGAGCCCCGACGTCTGCCCCTCGACGAACGCGTCCGCCGCGCGGTCCCACGCCTCCCTGACGGACTCCGGGTCGAACCGCACGGTGGATTCGGGCATCGATCGGCGTGGTTCCGAGGGTGTCAGAGGCAGGGTGGGCGCGGGGATACGGTCGCCGGCGGGCATCTCGCTGCGCCAGCGCGGGGCCCTCACCCCCCGGCCCCTCTCCCGCGAGCGGGAGAGGGGGAGCTTCGAGCGCGCTGAGGACCGATCGAACGCCCAGTGCCCGCTCACGGCGCGGTGGATGCGCCGCCCGACGCGCGAAAGCGCTCGCCGAAGCGCTGCATGCGGGCGCGGTTCACGCCCAGGTCGCTGCGTCCCACGCGCGAGGCGGAGCGAAAGCGCACCACGCCGGCGGCGCTGTCCACCACCACCTCCACGTCGTCGACGAAGCGCCACAGCCGGCTGCGCGCCTCCGCGTGCAGGTAGCCGGGCCGCTCGGTGACGATGCGCGTGCGCGGCTCCGCGAGGAGCGCCGCCCGCGCCCGCTCATGCGCGTCGCGGGGGGTGCCCGCGT
Source organism: Longimicrobium sp. (assembly GCA_035720605.1). Taxonomy (GTDB): domain Bacteria; phylum Gemmatimonadota; class Gemmatimonadetes; order Longimicrobiales; family Longimicrobiaceae; genus Longimicrobium. The sequence goes on from DASTNU010000138.1 coordinate 1,699, forward strand.
ACGGCAGCGCGGGGATGCCGTGCCGCGCGTCCGCCGCCTCCGTGGAAACGCAGTTGGGCGTCGGCGGGCACGGCCGCAGCGCCCCGCCCGGCGGCGCGAGCGAGCGGGCCGGCGGATAGCACCCCGCGAGCAGCAGGATGCCGATCGAAACAGCCAGCGGTTTCCTGCCCAACCTCTCCCCCCGCGCCGCGACGGAAAATCCCCTGATGCCGCGGCTCCGCGCAAAACCCCGGCCGGGATATCGGGGAATGGCGGCAGGATTCTCACTGCGTCGCCGGGGGCCCTCTCCCCCGCCGACCTGCGCCGCTCGTTCCTCGC
>DASTNU010000139.1:0-5191 GCA_035720605.1 Longimicrobium sp.
TGGCCCACACACTGGAGCGCATCGTGGCGAGGCACGAGGTGCTGCGGACCACCTTCGGGATGGTGGATTGAGAGACGGTGCAGGTCATCGCCCCGGCGGGCGCGTTCCCCCTCCCCGGGCACGACCTGGACGGGCATCCGGAGGCCGAGGCGGAGCTGCGGCGCCTCATCATCGAAGAAGCGCGGGCGCCCTTCGACCTGGAGCGGGGCCCGCTCTTCCGCGGGCGCCTGGTCCGGCTGGCGGCGGACGACCACGTGCTGCTGCTCACCATGCACCACGTGGTCTCCGACGGGTGGTCGCTGGGCGTGCTGATCGACGAGCTGGGCACCCTCTACGGCGCCTTCCGCCGCGGCGAGCCCGATCCGCTGCCGCCGCTGCCCGTGCAGTACGCCGACTACGCCGCGTGGCAGCGGCGCTGGGTGCAGGGCGAGGTGCTGGAGGCGCAGGCGTCGTACTGGACGCGGAGGCTGGCCGGCGCGCCGGAGCTGCTGGAGCTCCCCACCGACCGCCCCCGGCCGGCGCGGCAGGAGTTCGCCGGCGCGTCCGTCCGCGTGCTGCTGGACGAGGAGCTGACGGCGGAGCTCAGGGCGCTGGGCCAGCGCCACGGGACCACGCTCTTCATGACCCTGATGGCCGGCTGGGCCACGGTGCTGGGGCGGCTGGCGGGGCAGGAGGACGTGGTGGTGGGCACGCCCACCGCCAACCGTGGGCGCAGCGAGGTGGAGGGGCTGATTGGCTTCTTCGTCAACACGCTGCCGCTGCGGGTGGAGCTCGCCGGCTCGCCGACGGTGGCGGAGCTGCTGGGGCGGGTGCGGACGCTCTCCCTGGAGGCCCAGCAGAACCAGGACATCCCCTTCGAGCAGGTGGTGGAGCGGGTGCAGCCCGCGCGCTCCCTGGCGCACAGCCCCGTCTTCCAGGCGCTCTTCGCCTGGCAGAACACGCCGCGGGAGCGGCTGCGGCTGGCCGGGCTGGAGCTGGCCCCCCTGCCCGGCGGCGGGCCCGAAGCCGCCAAGTTCGACCTCTCGCTCTCCCTGGCGGAGGCGGACGGCCAGATCCGCGGCGGCATCACCTACCCCACCTCCCTCTTCGACGCCGCGACCGTCGAGCGGTACGTGGGCTACCTGCGCCGCGTGCTGCAGGGGATGGCGGCGGACGACGCGCGCCGCGTCGACCAGCTGCCCCTGCTCCCCGACGCGGAGCGGAGGCAGGTGCTGGAGGCGTGGAACGCCACCGGGGCGGACCAGCCCTCCGGCCCGTGCGTGCACCAGATCTTCCAGGCGCAGGCGGCGCGGACGCCGGACGCGGTCGCGGTGGCGCAGGGGGACGTCGCCCTGACCTACGCGGAGCTGAACGCGCGCGCCAACCGCCTCGCCCGCCACCTCGCGAAGCGGGGGGTGGGGCCGGACGTGCGGGTGGGGCTGTGCCTGGAGCGCACTCCGGAGCTGGTCGTCGGGCTGATGGCCATCCTCAAGGCCGGCGGCGCCTACGTGCCGCTGGACCCGGAGTACCCGGAGGAGCGGCTGCGCTACATGCTGGCCGACAGCCGCCCCGCCGCGCTGCTGACGCAGGCGTCGCTCGCCGGGCGGTTCGCGGAGGCGCAGGTGCCGCTCGTCGCCGTGGACGCGGACGCATCCGCCTGGGCGGACGAGCCGGAGACGGACCCGGAGCCGGGCGCGCTGACGCCGGACCACCTGGTCTACGTCATCTACACCTCCGGCTCCACCGGCCAGCCCAAGGGGACGGAGGTGCCGCACCGCGCCATCCCCGGCTTCTTCCGCGGGGTGGACTACGTCCGCTTCGACGCCGGGGAGGTGCTGCTGCAGCACTCGTCGGTCAGCTGGGATGCGCTCACGCTGGAGCTGTTCCCGGCGATCCTCACCGGCGGCCGCTGCGTCCTGTATCCCGGGTGGACGCACGACCCGGCCGCGCTGGCCCGCGAGATCCGCGCGCACGGCGTGACGACGATGTGGATCTCCGCCGCGCTCTTCAACCTCATCCTGGACACCGAGCCGGAGATGCTGGCCGGCGTGCGCCAGGTGATGGTGGGCGGCGAGGCGGTGTCGGCCGCGCACGTGCGGCGGGCGCTGGAGCTGTATCCCGGCCTGCGCCTGGTGAACGGCTACGGGCCCAGCGAGTGCACCGTCTTCGCCAGCTGCCAGGTGATCGCGCCGGACTTCGACGCGCCCACCGTGCCGATCGGCCGGCCCGTGGGCGACCGCCGGATCTACCTGCTGGACCGGCGGATGGAGCCGGTGCCGCCGGGGTGTGTGGGCGAGCTGTACGTGGGCGGGCCCGCGGTGGCGCGGGGGTACCGCGGCCGCCCGGCGCTCACGGCGGAGCGCTTCGTCCCCGACCCCTTCGGCGCGCCGGGCGCGCGGCTGTACCGCTCCGGCGACCGGGTGCGGTGGAAGGAAGTGCGAGAGTGCGAAAGTGCGAGAGCGCGAAAGTGGGAGGGAGGCGACGATCGCGCGGGCGAGGACGCTTCTACGCACGCACTCACGCACTCACGCACGCACGCACTGGAGTTCGTGGAGCGGGCGGACCACCAGGTGAAGGTGCGCGGCTTTCGCGTGGAGCTGGGGGAGATCGAGGTGCAGCTCTCCGGACACCCGGAGGTGCGCGACGTGGTGGTGGTGGCGCGGGAGGACGCGCCCGGGGACCGGCGGCTGGTGGCCTACCACGCCGGCGGCGAGCCGGGGGCGGACGCGCTGCGCGCCTTCCTTTCCGAGCGGCTGCCGGAGTACATGGTGCCGGCGGCGTACGTGCGGCTGGAGGCGCTGCCGCTCACGCCGCACGGCAAGGTGGACCGCCGCGCGCTCCCCGCGCCGGAGGCGGACGCCTTCGCGGCGAGCGCCTGGGTGGCGCCCGTCGGCCCGGTGGAGGAGGCGCTGGCGGAGATCTGGGCGGAGCTGCTGGGCGTGGAGCGGGTGAGCCGCAACGACAACTTCTTCCGGCTGGGCGGCCACTCGCTCAAGGCGGTGCGGCTGATCGAGCGGATGCGCCGGCGCGGGCTGCACGCGGAGGTCGGCGCGCTCTTCACCACGGCGACGCTGGCGGAGCTGGCCGCCTCGGTGGGCGGCGAGTCGTTCGAGGTGCGGGTGCCCGCGAACGGCATCGCGGCCGGGTGCGACGCCGTCACCCCCGCGATGCTGCCGCTGGTCGACCTGTCGCAGGCGGAGATCGACGGGATCGTGGCCGGGGTGGAGGGCGGCGCGCGGAACCTCCAGGACGTGTATCCGCTGGCGCCGCTGCAGGAGGGGATCCTCTTCCACCACCTCAAGGCGGTGGAGGGCGATCCGTACCTCGTCGCCACGCTCTCCGGCTTCGACACGCGAGAGCGGCTGGATGCGTACGTCGCCGCGCTGCAGGCGGTGGTGGACCGGCACGACATCCTGCGCACGGCGGTGACGTGGGACGGGCTGCGCGAGCCGGTGCAGGTGGTGTGGCGCGAGGCGCGTCTCCCGGTGGAGGTGGTGGAGCTGGACCCGGCGGAGGGCGACGTGGGGCGGCAGCTGTACGCGCGCTTCACCCCGCGGCGCCACCGCATCGACGTGCGCCGGGCGCCGCTGGTGCGGCTGTTCGCGGCGCGCGACGCGGAGCGGGACCGCTGGCTCCTGCTGCAGCTGGAGCACCACCTGGTGAGCGACCACACCACGCAGGACGTGCTGCAGGAGGAGATCCGCGCCCACCTGTCGGGGCGCGCGGACCAGCTCCCGGCGCCGATGCCCTTCCGCAACTACGTGGCGCAGGCGCGGCTGGGGGTGAGCCGGCAGGAGCACGAGGCGTACTTCCGCGCGCGGCTGGCGGACGTGGACGAGCCCACCGCGCCCTTCGGCCTGCTGGACGTGTGGGGCGACGGGTCCGGGACCGCGGAGGCGCGGATGCCGGTCGATGCCGGTCTCTCGGCGCGGCTGCGGGCGCAGGCGCGGCGGCTGGGGGTGAGCGCGGCCAGCGTCTTTCACGTGGCCTGGGCGCAGGTCCTCGGCCGTGCGTCGGGGCGGGAGGACGTCGTCTTCGGCACGGTGCTCTTCGGGCGGATGCACGGCGGCGACGGCAGCGACCGGGTGATGGGGCCGTTCATCAACACCCTCCCCGTCCGTGTGCCCCTGGCCTCGTCCGGCGTGGAGGAGGGGGTGCGCGGGATGCACCGGCAGCTCACCGGGCTGCTGCGGCACGAGCACGCCTCGCTGGCGCTGGCCCAGCGCTGCAGCGGGGTGGCGGCGCCGGCGCCGCTCTTCACCTCGTTCCTGAACTTCCGCCACAGCCAGGCGGCGGCCGTCCCGGCGGACGCGGCCCGGGCGCGCACCGGCATCCGCCGGCTGCACGGCGAGGCGCGCTCCAACTATCCCGTCACCCTTTCCGTGGACGACCGCGGCGACGGCTTCGCGCTGATGGCGCAGGTCCCGGCGTCCGTCGGCCCGGAGCGGGTGTGCGCGATGGTGCACCGCGCGCTGGAAAGCCTGGTGGATGCGCTGGAGACCGCGCCGGAGCGCCCCGTCAGCCGCGTGGAGGTGCTGCCGGAGGCGGAGCGGGCGCAGGTGGTCGATGGATGGAACGCGACGGATGCCGAGTATCCCGCCGATGCGTGCGTGCACGAGCTGTTCGAAGCGCAGGTGATGCGGACTCCGGATGCCGTCGCGCTGGTCCACGAAGGCGGCGCGCTGACCTACGCGGAGCTGAACGCATCCGCCAACCGCCTGGCGCACCACCTGGTCCGCCGCGGGGTGGGGCCGGACGTGCCCGTGGGGCTGTGCCTGGAGCGCGGCCCGGAGATGGTCGTCGCGCTGCTCGCCGTGCTGAAGGCGGGCGGCGCCTACGTGCCGCTCGATCCCGAGTACCCGGAGGACCGGCTGCGCTACATGCTGGCCGACAGCGCACCCGCGGTGCTGCTGACCCAGTCGTCGCTCGCCGGCCTCTTCGCCGGCGTCGAGGTGCCGCGCATCTCCATCGACAGCGATCAGGCAGGCTGGGCGGACGAGCCGGGGACGGACCCTTCGCGCGGGGCGCTGACGCCGGAGCACCTGGCGTACGTCATCTACACCTCCGGCTCCACCGGCCAGCCCAAGGGGGTGATGAACCAGCACCGGACGCTGGTCAACCGCCTCGTCTGGGGCCGCGCTGCGTGGGGGATCGATACGGACGAGGCGGTGCTCTGCAAGACCTCGCTCAACTTCGACGGCTCGGTGCGGGA
>DASTNU010000140.1:0-3704 GCA_035720605.1 Longimicrobium sp.
GTCCATCGCTACCGAAAAGCCCACCTCCTCGTCCCCCAGCCGCAGCCAGCCGCGCTGCCCGTTGCGTCCCACCGCGGCCGTCACCCGGTTCACCACCTCGCGCGCCGTCAGCCCGTGCGCGGAAAGCGCCGCGCGGTCCACCCGCAGCACCACCTCGGTGGCCTTGTCGCGCTCGAACCAGGCGCCCGTGGAGTTGGTGTCCACGTCCTGGATGCGGGAGAACGCCTGCAGCCGGCGTCCCAGGTCCTCCGCGATCTCGCGCACCCGCTCGTAGTTGTAGCCCAGCACCTGGATGCTGTAGTTGGGCGGCGACGAGCCGCCGCCGTAGAACGAGGGGCCGTACCCCGTCACCCGCACCTCGGCGCCGCCGTACTGGTGGCTGTACGCCTCCAGCTGCTCCTTCACCGAGAGGGGGATCGCCGTCTCCTGCAGCGAGTCGGGGAACTCCACCCGCATCTGCGCCGCCTGCGGGTACACCTGCGTGGTGAAGCGCGCCACCTCCGGCATGCCCCGCAGCCGCGTCTCGAAGTAGCGCACCAGCTCGTCCGTGCGCTCCAGCTCCTCGCCGCGCGGCAGGCGAAAGGCGATGTCGATGTACGACTCCTGCTCGTACCACGGCCGCCACACCGTCCCGCGGCTCACGTAGCGGTCGAAGAGGTAGCCGGACCCCGCCAGCAGCAGCAGCGGCGCCGCCACGGCGATCCACGGCCGGCGCAGCGTGGCGCCCACCATCGCCGCGTAGGCGCGGTGGTACAGCGGCGGCCGCGCCCGCGCCTCGCGCGCCTGCAGCGCCCGCACCCGGCTCCCCAGCAGCCGCCCGGCCAGCGCCGGGGTGAAGGTGAAGGTCACCAGCAGGCTGGCCAGGTTGGTGAAGCCCACGACGATGGCCAGCGGCACGTAGAACAGCCGCAGCTCGCCCTGCAGGTAGACGAAGGGGATGAAGACGATGATGGTCGTCAGCGTGGCGGCCAGGACGGGGAGCACCATCTCGCGGGCGCCCCGCTCCGCCGCCTCTTCCGCCCCCGGCGCCGTGCGCGCGTGGCGAAAGACGTTCTCCAGCACCACCACCGCGTTGTCGATGATGAGCCCGAAGCCCATCGCCAGCCCCATCAGCGTGAGCACGTTGAGCGTGAGCCCGCCGAAGAAGATGAGGTTGAGCGTGAGCAGCGCCGCGAACGCGATGCTGGAAAAGACGATGGCGGCGGAGCGGAAGGAGCGCAGGAAGAAGAAGAGCACCACGAAGACGATCACCGCCGACGAGAGCGCGCGCCCGCGCAGGTCCGTCAGCTGGGCGCGCACCGCGTCGCTCTCGTCGTCGTCCAGGATCACCCGCGCGCCGCCGGGAAGGCGGCGCTCCACCTCCGCCATCCGCGCCTTCGCCCGGTCCGCCACCTCCACCACGTTGGTGCCGATCTCCTTCACCACCAGGAACGAGACCGCCGGCTGCCCGTCGATGCGGTAGAAGCTGCGCGGCTCCTCGTAGGTGTCGCGCACCACGGCCACGTCCTGCAGCCGCACCACCCGCCCCCGGTCGGTCAGCAGCGGCAGCCGCCGGATGCGCGCGGCGCTCCCGGCGCTCTCGCGCACGGCCAGCGCGTACAGCATCCCCCCGCGGCGCACCGTCCCCGCCTCGCGCACCTCCTCCAGCGCCGCCACCTTCTGCCGCACCGCGTCGGGGGTGAGCCCCAGCGCCAGGATGCGCGCCTCGTCCAGCCCCACCTCCAGCACCCGCTCGCGCCCGCCGTACGCCTGCACGTCGGCCACCCCCTCCAGCTGGTTCAGCTCGGGGGCGATGGTCTCGTCCAGCAGCGTGCGCAGCGCCTCGGCGGTAAAGGGGCCGGTGAGGGTGTAGCGCAGGAACGGCCGCGACTGGCTGGCGAGCTCCTCGGGGACGTACGTCTCCACCCGCGGGCGCAGGGCGCCCTCCGGCAGGCTCTCGTCCAGCGCGGCCAGCTGCTCGCTCAGCTCCAGCCGCGCGAAGTCCATGTCCACCCCGCGCCCGAACTCCACCTCCAGGGTGCCGCGCCCCTCCTCGCTGGTGCTGGCGACCCGCTCCACCCCGCGCACCTGCTGCACCGCCGCCTCGATGGGCGAGGTGAGGAACGCCTCCATCACTTCCGGGCTGGCCCCCGGCCACTGCGCGGTGATGCGCAGCCGGGGGAGCTCCGTCTCCGGCAGCAGCTCCACCGGCACGTTGAGCCACGAGGCCACCCCCAGGGCGGCCAGCGCGGCGTACAGCATCCCCACGGCCACGGGGCGGCGGATGGAGAAGCGGATCATGGGCGGTTCCGGCCGCCTTCGCCGGGCTTGCGGACGCGGTGCAGCCGCACGTGGGGAACCTCCAGCTCGTCGTGGGCGATCCCCAGCACCCGGCCGGGACCCATTTGCCGCGCGGGCGCCTGCACCGTCCCCATCCACCGCCCGCGGGCGAAGACGGACCAGCGGGGGGGCGGCGCCAGGGGGGCCGCGTGCTCCGCCGCCCACAGCCATCCCGCGGGGTCGGCCAGCAGCCGGCCGTGCACGGGAAAGGTCTGGTCCCGCGGCAGGTCACGCCGCATCCCCTCCTCCATCCTGCGCACGCCCTCCGCCATTCCCGGCGGGACGCCGACCATCTGCCTGCCGGCGCTGGATTCCAGCTCCTCCGCCGTCACGCGCACCGGGGTGTGGGCGCGCCGCACCCGCCGCCGCAGCGAGCCGCGGGCGTCGTGAAAGGCAAGGTCGTAGCGCGCATCGTCCGCCGCGCACAGCGCCGCCGTGACGGCGAAATGGGGAAGGGAGAAGCGGATCACGGGGAAGCGCGTCCGGGATCGATCGACGAGGAACGTTTCTCACGCGGAGAAAGGCGGAGGGAGGGGAGTACCTGCGGCACCTTCTCCCCTGCTTCCTCCGTTCCCGCTGCGTGAGCCGATGCAGTCGCAGGCAGCCTCGCCCACAGCCTCAATCCCCCACCACCGCGCCCACCCGCACCCGCTCCGGCTCCGGCTCGGGAGCGGGATGCGGCGCGGGGGCGGGGCGGCCGAAGAGGCCGCGGATGCGCTCGCCCGCCTCGTCCAGCAGGTCGTAGGCGACGGGGATGACGACGAGCGTGAGCGCCGTCGCGGAAAGGAGCCCGCCGAAGACGGCGATGGCGAGCGGCGCCTGCAGCTCCGCGCCGGGGCCGATCGCCAGCGCCATCGGCAGCAGCCCCAGCATGGCGGTGATGGTGTTCATCACGATCGGCCGCATCCGCGCGCGCCCCGCCGCGTAGATCGCCTCGCGGCGCTCCATCCCTCGTCGTCGCATCTGGTTGATGAAGTCCACCTTCACCACCGCGTCGTTGTCCACGATGCCGACCAGGATCACCATCCCGATCAGGCTCATGGTGTTGATCCCCGCGCCGGTGATCCACAGCGCCACCGTCGCGCCGACGGCGGCCAGCGGGACGGCCAGGAGGACGATGAAGGGAAGGAGGAGCGACTCGAACTCCGCCGCCAGGAGCATGTAGACCAGGACCACGGCGAGGAGGAAGGCGAAGCCCAGGTCGCGGAACCCCTTGCGCATCTCCTCGTTCTCGCCGCCGATCTCCACCCGCAGCCCGTGCGGCGCCGGCGTGGCCCGCAGCGCGTCGCGCACCGTCTCCACCGCCGCCTCCACCCCGCCGCGCCCCACGTCCGCGTGCACGGTGACCACCCGCGACTGGTCCGTGCGCCGGATCTCCGACGGAC
>DASTNU010000141.1:0-2130 GCA_035720605.1 Longimicrobium sp.
ACACCCGGCTGCTGCAGGACGAGCGCATCCTGAGGGCGGTGATGGAGTTCATCGGCAGCCTTCCGCTCCGTGCCGTCCGCCTCGCCGCGGCGAGCTGATCCGCGTCAGCGTGATTTGTATTCCTGAGAGGGTGTTGCCAAACCTCGCACGCGAAACCGTCATCCTGAGGGAGGCGCCGCGCTGCAACCTGTTGTTACGAAGGGCATTGGCGCCGACCGAAGGATCTTCTCCCGGCCACCTGGGGGCTGGCTTCCGTACTGGAAAGCCGGCCCCTCGGTTCTGCCGGCAAGATCCTTCGGTCGGCGCCAAAGTATTGTGCGTGCTGAAGTCACGCGCGGCGCCTCCCTCAGGAAGACAACGAAGGCGGTTCGTGGGATACCAGGCTACGCCTTCGACGGCGGCGCGAGCGGGCTCATGTGCACGGAGGGGGGGCGGCGGTCGCCCGCGGCGCCTACGCTGACCTCGTAGAAGAAGCCGGGGCCCTCCAGCCGCTGCACCTCGTCCGGCGTGATCCCCATCTCCCCCGAACCGCCGAGGACGCGGATCTCGCGCCCCGCCTGCACCTCGCGGGCGGTGAACAGCTCCGCCAGGTACAGGCCGCCGGGCGAGCCCTGCCCCATCATCCGCGGCGCCGTTTCCTCGATGAAGGCGCTCAGCGGGTCCATCACCCCGTCCGCGCCGGTGGGCTGGCCGTTCCGGGTGCGCACCAGCGTGGCCACCCGCCGCCCATCCTCCACCCACTGGATCACCCCGTACGCCATCCCCCCTCCTCATCCACTTTCGCACCCTCGCACTTTCGCACTCTCGCACTCTTCCCCAGCAACCGGCGGGCCGCACCCTTGTCCGCGGACGCGCGGACGGGCACGTTGATGCGCCGCATCCCTGTCATCCGCACCACCCGCACAGGAGCCTGCCGATGAAGACGCCCACCCTGGCCGCGCTCGCGCTGGCGCTGGCCGCCGCCCCCGCCGCCGCGCAGCAGGGCGAGAGCGGCGCGTTCGTCGTTCGCCTGGGGCGCGACACGGTGGCGGTGGAGCAGTTCACCCGCACGGCGACCTCGCTCACCGGCACGCTGGTGACTCGCGCCCCGCGCACCACCGTGCGCACCTACACCGCGCAGCTGCGCCCCGACGGCACCATCAGCCGCTTCGAGATGACGACGCGCGTGCCCTCGGCGCCGGAGCTGCTGCCGCAGACCTCCACCGTGTCCACCGGCGGCGACAGCGTGGACGTGCGCATCGTCCGCGGCGACACCAATCGCGAGATGCGGGTGGCCGCGCCTGCGGAGGCGTTCCCGCACGTGGGCAACTCGTGGGCGCTCAACGAGGCGCTGCTGCGCTGGGCCCGCGCGCGCGGCGGGGACTCCGTGGCCGTGCCCATCGTGCAGCCGGGCGCCCGCGCCGCCGGGGCCATCAGCTTCATGCCGCACGGCGCTGACTCCGTGCTCGTCCGCCTGGCGCCGGGCGTGACGCGGGTGCGCGTGGACGCGCAGGGGCGCGTGCTGGGCGGCAGCAGCCCGGCCAGCACCTTCAAGGCGGAGGTGGAGCGCGTGGGATCGCTGGACGCCACGGCGCTCGCGGCGGACTTCGCGCGGCGGGACCAGGCGGGGCAGGGGATCGGCACGCTGTCGCCGCGCGACTCGGTGGTGGGGCGCATCGGCGGGGCGGACGTGTCGGTGGCGTACGGGCGGCCGTCGATGCGCGGGCGGCGGATCGTGGGGCAGGTGGTGCCGTACGGGCAGGTGTGGCGCACCGGCGCCAACGAGGCCACGCACTTTCGCACCGACCGCGACCTGATGTTCGGCGACGCGCGGGTGCCGGCGGGGAGCTACACGCTGTGGAGCGTCCCCGGGCCGGAGGGATGGACGATCATCTTCAACCGCCAGACGGGGCAGTGGGGAACGGTGTACGACCCCGCGCAGGATCTGGCGCGCATTCCCGCGCAGTCGCGGAGCACCAGCGGCCCGCCGGTGGAGCAGATGACGCTGAGCATCGAACCGGACGAGTGCGGCGGCGGCGGCGTGCTGGCGATGGAGTGGGAGAACACGCGCGTCCAGGCCCCCTTCACCGTGGCGCCGTGAGCGGCGCGGCCACGCCTGTCGAGATCGGGCCCACGGAGGACGGCGAGCAG
>DASTNU010000142.1:0-2685 GCA_035720605.1 Longimicrobium sp.
GAGCTGGTGCGGCAGGACTACGACGGCTTCGCCGCGACGGACATCCGCAACGGCGGCCAGTTCCGCGGGATCGCGATCGAGGGGGTGATCGCCTTCTGAGGCGGAGCGCACAGGGCCGGCGCGGCGACGCCGGCCCCGGGAACACTACGGAGCGGGGAGCCTCGAAAGGGGTTCCCCGCTTCGTGTTTGATCCTCTCAAAAGACGGGGCCTCATATCACACGGAGTTGGCGGAGTTGGCGGAGTTCAGTCCTCCGTTAACTCCGTTGACTCCGTGGCCGTGTGAGGCCAATTCTTCAGCGGATTGCGACGAGAGACGCTACGCCACCGGGAGCGTGAAGGTGAAGGTCGCGCCCTGGCCGGGCTCGCTGCGGACGGTGATCCCGCCGCCGTGCGCCTCCACGATCCCCTTGGCGATGGCCAGCCCCAGCCCGGCGCCGGCGCGGCGGGTGCTGCGGGCCTGCCAGAAGCGGTCGAAGACGTTCGCCAGCTGCTCGCCGGAGATCCCCGGGCCCGTATCGGCGACGGAGACGCGGACGAAGCCGTCCTCCAGGACGCAGCGCACCTCCACCGCGCCGCCCTCCGGCGTGAACTTCACCGCGTTCCCCACCAGGTTTCCCAGCACCTGGTGGATGCGCTCCGCGTCCGCCCACACGGCGGGCAGGCCGGCGGGAACCGGCGCCTCCATCCGCAGCCCCTTCTCCTGCGCCGCCGCCGCCACCGTCCCCATCACCTCCTCCACGGCCAGGCAGACGTCCATCTCCACCGGCTCGAAGGAAAGGCGCCCGGCCTCGATGGCCGCCACGTCCAGCAGGTCCTGCCGCAGGCGGTCCATCTGCTGCGCCAGGTGGCGGATGGCCTCCGTGCGCCGCCGCGCCTCGTCCTGCGCGGCGCCGGGGCCCAGGATGCGCTCCAGCACCATCGCGTGGATCTTGACCGCGCTGAGCGCGTTGCCGATGTCGTGCGCCACGATGCGCAGCACCTCGTCGCGCGCGTTCACCGCCGCCTCGGCCGCGGCGCGGGCCTCCTGCTCGTTGTGCAGCAGCTCCGCCCGCTCCAGCTCCAGCCGCTTGCGCTCCATCGCGTAGCGGATGGCCCGCCCCAGCGTGGGCCCCTCCACCGTCCCCTTGACCAGGTAGTCCTGCGCCCCCGCCTGCACCGCGTGCACCGCCACCGTCTCGTCCGAAAGGCCCGTCAGCACGATGATGGGTACCCCGGGCGCCGCCTTCAGCATGGTCGCCACCGTCTCCAGCCCGTGCGCGTCGGGAAGGGACAGGTCCAGGAGCACCACGTCCGGCGGGACGTCCCCCAGCCGCTCCAGCGCCTCCGCCATCCGCGCCGCGTGCACCAGGTCGAAGCGCAGCGACTCCGCGTCCCGCAGCGTCTCGCGCAGCAGGCGGGCGTCGCCGGGGTTGTCCTCCACCAGCAGGATGCGGACGGCCGGCTCCGCGGTCACGCCTGGGGCTCCGGGGGGAGCTTGACGATGGTGAACCAGAAGTCCTCGATGGACTTGACCACGGTGATGAACTGGTCCAGGTCCACCGGCTTGGTGATGTAGCAGTTGGCGTGCAGCGCGTAGGCGCGGACGATGTCGCGCTCCGCCTCGCTGCTGGTGAGGATGACCACGGGAATGGTGCGCAGCGCCGGGTCCGCCTTGATCTCCGCCAGCACCTCGCGCCCGTCCTTCCGGGGCAGGTTCAGGTCCAGGAGGACCACGTCCGGCCGCGGCGCGGCGGCGTGGGGGCCCTCGCGGCGCAGAAAGGCCAGCGCCTCCACCCCGTCCTGCACCACCGAGAGGTTGTTGTGCACCTTGCCTTCCTTGAGGGCTTCGCGCGTGAGCCGCACGTCGCCCGGGTTGTCCTCCACCAGCAGCACCTCGATGGGGTGCGTGGACGCGCGTGCGCTCATACCGACTCGTCTCCCGCGGGAAGGGTGAAGTGGAAGGTGGATCCCTCGCCGGGCGTGGACTGCACCCAGATGCGGCCGCCGTGGCGCTCCACGATCTTCTTGCAGATGGCCAGGCCGATCCCCGTGCCCTCGTACTCGGCGCGGGTGTGCAGGCGCTGAAAGATGACGAAGATGCGCTGCGCGTACTCCGGGGCGATCCCCACCCCGTTGTCGCGCACGGAAATCACCCACTCGCCGCCGGCGCGCCGGGCCCCCACGTGCACGCGCGGCGGGACGTCGCCGCGGAACTTGAGGGCGGGGCCCACCAGGTTCTGCAGCACCTGCCCCATCTGCACCGGGTCCGCCGCCACCGTCGGCAGGGGGTCGTGCGTCACCTCCGCCCCGGCGTCCTCGATCGTCCCGCGCAGCACGTCGGTCGTGCGCTCCATCACCGCGTCCAGGTCCACCGCCTCCGGCGCGCCGCTGCGGCTGCCCACCCGCGAGTAGGCCAGCAGGTCGCTGATCAGCGACTGCATCCGCCGCACCCCGTCCACCGCGTAGCCGATGAACTCGCGCGCGTCGTCGTCCAGCCGGTCGCCGTAGCGCCGCGCCAGCAGCTGCGTGTAGCTGGCCACCATCCGCAGCGGCTCCTGCAGGTCGTGCGAGGCCACGTAGGCGAACTGCTCCAGCTCCGCGTTGGAGCGCGCCAGCTCCTGCGCCTGCTGCTCCAGCGCCTCTTCGGCGCGAAAGCGGTCGGTCACGTCGCGCAGCACCGCCGTGTAGATGCGCGAGCCGCCCAG
>DASTNU010000143.1:0-3462 GCA_035720605.1 Longimicrobium sp.
CCGACGGAGACGACGACCTTCGCGATCACGCACGAGGTGCGGAGCGTCGCGGAGGGTGCGCGCGCCATACCGCTGGGCCGGCCGATCGGCAACACGCGGGTCTACGTGCTGGATGCCGTGGGCCGGCCGGTGCCGGTGGGGGTGGTCGGTGAGCTTTGCATCGGCGGAGCGGGCGTGGCGCACGGCTACCTGAACCGGCCGGGGCTGACGGCGGAGCGGTTCGTGGCGGACCCGTTCGGCGCGGAGCCGGGTGCGCGGCTGTACCGGACGGGAGACCTGGTGCGGTGGCTGGTGGACGGGACGATCGACTTCGTGGGGAGGAACGACGCGCAGGTGAAGGTGCGGGGGTTCCGCATCGAGCTGGGGGAGATCGAGGCGCGGCTGCGGGAGTGTGCGGGGGTGCGCGAAGCGGTGGTGGTGGCGCGCGAGGAGGCTCCCGGCGACCGGCGGCTGGTGGCGTACTACGTGGTCCAGGACGAGGCGGAGGTGGAGGTGGAGGCGCTGCGCGCCCACCTGAGCAGGGTGCTGCCTGGCTACATGGTCCCGGCGGCGTACGTGGAGCTGGACGGCTTGCCGCTGACGCCGAACGGCAAGGTGGACCGGCGTGCGCTGCCGGCACCGGAGCTGGGGGCGTACGTGACGGAGGCGTACGAGGCGCCGGTGAGCGAGGCGGAGGCGGCGGTGGCGGAGATCTGGTCGGAGGTGCTGGGGGTGGAGCGGGTGGGGCGGTGGGACCACTTCTTCGCGCTGGGCGGGCACTCGCTGCTGGCGGTGCAGGTGGTCTCGCGGGTGCGGCAGGCGCTGGCGGTGGAGGTGGCACTGGGCGAGGTGTTCGCGCGGCCGGTGCTGGCGGAGTTCGCGCGGGGGGTGGAGGCGGCGGCGCACGCGGAGCTGCCGGCGATCGAGCCGGCGGACCGCGAGGCGGGCGTGCCGCTCTCCTTCGCGCAGCAGCGGCTGTGGTTCCTGGAGCAGCTGGGCGGGATGGGCGCCGCCTACCACGTCCCGAGCCGGCTGCGGCTGGCGGGAGCGCTGGACCGGGAGGCGCTGCGGCGGGCGCTGGACCGGATCGTGGCTCGCCACGAGGCGCTGCGCACCACCTTCGCGCAGGTGGACGGGGCGCCGGTGCAGCGGATCGCGCCGATCGCCGCGAGTGCATTCGCGCTGGCCGAGCACGATCTGCGGGGAGAGGCGGATGCGGATCAGTCGCTGCGCGACCTCGTGGTGGAGGAGGCGCGGGCGCCGTTCGACCTGGCCGAGGGCCCACTGGTCCGCGGCCGGCTGATCCGGCTGGCGGCGGACGAGCACATGCTGCTGCTGACGATGCACCACATCGTCTCGGACGGCTGGTCGATGGGGGTGTTCGTCCGGGAGCTGAGCACGCTGTACGCGGCGTTCCGGGCGGGCGAGGCGGACCCGCTGCCGGCGCTGCCCGTGCAGTACGCGGACTACGCGGCGTGGCAGCGGCGCTGGGTGGACGGTGAGGTGCTCCAGCGGCAGACGGAGTACTGGAAGCAGACGCTGGCCGGCGCGCCGGAGCTGCTGGAGCTGCCCACGGACCGCCCGCGGCCGCGGAAGCAGGACTTCGCCGGTGACCGGGTGCCCCTGGAGCTGGACGAGGAGCTGGCGACGGGGCTCAGGGCGCTGGGCCGGCGTCACGGGACCACGCTGTTCATGACGCTGCTGGCCGGGTGGGCGGCGGTGCTGAGCCGGCTGTCGGGGCAGGAGGATGTGGTCGTCGGCACGCCCACGGCGAACCGCGGACGCCGGGAGATCGAGGGGCTGATCGGGTTCTTCGTGAACACCCTCGCCGTGCGGGTGGACCTGGGTGGATCGCCCACGGTGGCGGAGCTGCTGGGACGGGTGCGGTCACGGGCGCTGGAGGCCCAGCACCACCTGGACATCCCCTTCGAGCAGGTGGTCGAGCAGCTCGATCCCCTGCGCAGCCTGGCGTACACCCCGCTCTTCCAGGTGCTGTTCACCTGGCAGAACGCGCCGCGCGAGCGCCTGGGCCTGGCGGGGCTGCGGGTGATTCCGGAGCCCGGGAGCTCGCACGGGGGATCCAAGTTCGACCTGTCGCTCACCCTGCAGGCGGCGGGCGGGCGGATCGTCGGCGGGGTGGCGTACGCGACGGCGCTCTTCGAGCGGGAGACCGTGGAACGCTGGATGGGCTACCTGCGGCGAGCGCTGGAGGAGATGGCCGCGGACGAGAGCCGGCCGGTGGATCGGCTGGCGCTCGTGCCGGAGAGCGAGCGCCGTCGCGTGGTGGAGGAGTGGAACCGCACGGAAGCGGACTACCCGGGCGAATCGTGCATCCACGAGCTGTTCGAGCAGCAGGTGGAGCGCACGCCCGCCGCGACGGCGGTGGTCTCCGCGGGGGAGAACCTCACCTACGCGGAGCTGAACGCGCGGGCGAACCGGGTGGCGCACCACCTCCGCTCCCTGGGCGTGGGCCCGGACGTGCGCGTGGGGCTGTGCGTGGAGCGGAGCCCGGCCATGGTGGTCGGGCTGCTGGGGGTGCTCAAGGCGGGCGGGGTGTTCGTGCCGCTCGACCCCGGCTACCCCCGCGAGCGGCTCGCAACCATGCTGGCCGACAGCGCGCCGGCGGCGGTGCTCACGCAGGGCTCGGTGGCCGGGGAGCTGGCGGGAGTGTTCGCGGCGCTCGGCGGGGACGTGCCGGTGCTCGAGCTGGACGCGGCCGCGCCGGCGTGGGCCCATCAGCCGGCGACCAACCCCGGGCGCGGCGCTCTCTCCCCGGCCCACCCGGCGTACGTGACCTACACCTCGGGCTCGACGGGGAGGCCCAAGGGCGTACCGGCCGTACATCACAGGGTTCTGAACCTGATCCACTGGTACGGGCGGGAGTTCGGGATCACGGAACGCGATGCGGTCCTGCTCGTCATGTCCTTCAGCTTCGACGGGACGTACCGGAACCTGTTCGCACCGCTGTTCGCGGGGGGGGAGCTGCACCTGGCGGGCGAGCCGTTCGATCCGGCGGGGATCGTGGCGCAGATCGCGGCCGGTGGCATCGGCACCGTAAACCTGACTCCCACGGCGTTCCAGGCACTGGTCGAGGCGGACCGGGATGGCGCGCTGGCGGGAATGCGGACCGTGATCCTGGTGGGTGAGGCGGTGCAGCCCCGAAAGCTGATGGAGCTCCCCGCATCGCGGCCGGAGCTGGTGAACCTGTACGGTCCCACGGAGTGCTCCGGCATCGTCACGTATCACCGCCTGTCCAGGGACCTGGCGCGCTACCTGGAGCGGCCGGTGCCGGCCGGGCGGCCGATTCCGAACGGCCGCATCTACATCCTGGACCGGACCGGGAGCCCCGTGCCGATCGGGGTGGCGGGAGAGGTCCACATCGGGGGCACGCCGGTGGGGCCGGGATACCAGAACCGCCCGGGGCAGACGGCGGAGCGGTTCGTGGCCGATCCCTTCGGCGGCGAGCCGGGGGCGCGGTTGTAC
>DASTNU010000144.1:0-6545 GCA_035720605.1 Longimicrobium sp.
GGCCGTCCAGGCACGCCTCCGCCACCACCTCGCCGCGCGGACCGCCCGCGCCCGGTGCATCCCCCATCCGCATCCCCGTTCCGCTGGTTCGCCGCAGCAGCGGGCAAGCCCCGTTCCGATTCGCTAAGGAGATCGTGGCCACCCGCGTTCAGCGGCTGACATCGCCGCAACGGCTTTACGCTGTCCGCCTTTGCTGACACCCACAGTACCGGCTTCAAAGCACGGCGGCGCGGGCAGATGATCCGCCCGCGCCGCCGCTTCTCCCCCCGCTCCCCGTCACTCCATCACTCCATCACCCGCCCGTCTGCTCCACCGCCCGGCGCGCGTTGATGCGGCCGTAGCCGAACACGGGGTCCCACCCCGGGGTGCCCAGGTCGTCGGCGCTGCCGCGCAGGATGGCGCGCACCTGGTCCGGCGTGAGCGACGGGTTCCTGCTCAGCACCAGCGCCGCCACGCCCGTCGCGTGCGGCGAAGCCATCGACGTGCCGCTCAGGATCGTCAGGTTCCCCGGAGCGTTGATCACGGTGGCGCGGGTAGGGCCCGCCTCGATCTGCTCCTTGAGGTACAGCCCCTCCTCCAGCGAGATGGACACCACGGGGATCCAGGCGCGGCCGTCCGCAGCCGTCGCCGTGCCCAGCGTACCGTTGAAGTTGCCCGGGTGCACGTTGTGGATCACCAGCGCGGCGCAGCCGGCGTCCATCGCCGCCACCGCCTTTTCCGCGAAGCTGGGCCCGCCGCGGCCGGTCACCGCGATCTTCCCCGTGCAGTCCACCGCCGCGAACTCCACCGCGGTGCCGAAACCCGCGTACACGGCGTCGGAGGTGATGCCGCGCCGCCCCGTCTGCCCCGCGAAGAGCAGCGGGACCGCCTCCAGCTCGCGGTCGCCGTCCGAACCCACCGTGAGCGTGGTCTCCTGGCCCTGCCCCACCAGGTACGACGCCAGGTTGTTCACGCCCGGCGCGGTGAGCTCCTGGTCCAGCCCCGTCTGCGAGAAGCTGGCGATCAGGTCGGCGTCGTCCGTGGCGCCCACGGCGATCACGCTGCTATACGCCGCCGGATAGCTGACGTACGGCGTGCTGCTGTTGCCGGAAGCGGCGACCAGTACGATCCCATGGTCGTAGGCGGCCTGGAAGGCGTCCTGGGCGGCGGTACTGGGTGGATCGTCCGGCCCGATGGGCGAGGCCACCACCCCCGCGATGCCGAAGCCGAACGACATGTTGATCACGTCCATGCCGTTGTCGATGGCCCACTCCAGCCCCTGGATCATCTTGGCCAGGGTGCCGCCGGCCCAGGCGCAGTCCGCCAGGCGCATGGAGTACAGCTCCACCCCCGGCGACACGCCCACGGTGTACCGGCCGTTGTTCTTCGCCGCGACGATGCCGGCCACGTGCGTGCCGTGCCCCTGACAGTCGTCCAGCCCGTGTCCGTCGCCCACCAGGTCCACGCCGCCCACCACCGCCAGGTCCGGGTGGTCCACGTCGATGCCGGAGTCGAAGATCCCCACCTTTATGCCCTGGCCGCGGGCTCCCAGCGCCCACGCGCCCGGAGCATTGATCTTCGTCACGCCCCAGTCGGTGATCTGCTTGCCGCCCAGCGGGTGGATCGGCAGGTCGCTCTCCACGTACGCGACCCGCGGGTCGGCCGCGAGCGCCTGCACCTGCACCTCCGTCAGCGAAGCGGCGACCACGGGGATGTACCGGTATCGGTGCACCACCCGGCCGCCCAGCCCCTCGATGAGCGCGGTGGCGGCCGCGCCGGGAGCGGAGTGGAACCCCACCAGCACCACTTTCTGCCCGGTGGCGCCCAGCAGCCCCGCCGCATCGCTTCCGCGCGCGGTGGCGGTGGGTCCCGCGTCCGCGCACGCCGCCGCCAGCAGCGCGACGCCGAGGATCAGGGCGCCCGGCCGGAGCCCCATGCCGCGGCGTCGAGGATGGAAGGATGGATGAGTCATGTTGCCTCCGCCGAATAAGGGTTCTACGCTTCTCGACGCGATCCGCGGGCGCCTCCGCTTCCTCACGGAAACGGGTGGGCATCCGCAGAGCCCATGAACCACCTGGACGCTGCGCCGGCGCACTGAGCGCCGTTCATTCAGGAATGCATCGGGGGTGCCCATCTGTTACGCGCGCTGTGCTAGCGGAGCCGGCGGGAGAGCCGGCGCTTGCGAAGAGCGTATCTCCCTTTAAAAGCTTCACTTGTGGCGCATGCCCGTGCTCGCCGCCGCTTCGCCGGGCCGGGCACACGCCCAGCCGGTTGCACAAGAAAAGGGAAGCGGGCGGAGCTGGATGCAGCAAACTGGTGCGCAGGGACCGTTCACAACTCGCGAGCACGTGACATGGCCGGCGCGATCATCGAAACGGAGCGCCTGCGGCTGACGCCGATCGCCCCGGACGAAACGGAGGAGCTGCACCTGCTGTGGACGCGGCCGGAGGTGCGCCGGTACCTGTGGGACGGAGAGATCATCCCCGACGCGCAGACCACGGAGATCCTGCGGCAGAACGCCGCGCTGTTCGTGAAGCACGGCTTCGGGCTCTGGGGCGTGCGCCGTACGGATTCGCCCCTCCTGCTGGGGTTTGGCGGATACTGGCACTTCCGCGACCCGCCGGAGCTCGAGCTCATCCTGGGGTTCCAGTCGAGCGCGTGGAACCAGGGTCTGGCGACGGAGACGGGCGCCGCGCTGGTCCGCTACGCGTTCCAGGAGCTGGGGTTCGACGAGGTGCGCGGCAGCACCGACGCGCTCAACGAGCGCTCCGCGCGGCTCATGCAGCGGCTGGGGATGGAGTTCGAGCGGCGCGAGGAGGTGGGCGGGCTGGACACGATGTTCTACTCCATCCGGCGGAGCGCGTGGAGGCCCTCAGACGCCGCCTACCGGTTCGAGCCGCACGGTGGGTGAGCCACCTTCGACCGATGAGCGGCGCCGGTCCTCGACGCGAAAGGGCGAGGCACCCAGCCTCGCCCTTTCCCGCATCGATCCGCGCACCGGTCAGCTCGCCGACAGGCCCTCGCGGCGGCGCAGGCCGGTGAACGCCTCCGCCAGCCTGACGGTCAGCACGCCCTCCGCCTGCTCGGCGCGGCGCAGCAGCGCGCGGATCTGCTGCCGGTCGATGGAGGCCGCGTCGTAGCCGGCGGCCAGCAGCGCCTGGATGACGGCTTCCGAGTGGATGCGGCTGCGGTCGTACACGTCCGGGTAGATCTTCATCTCCTCGCCCTCGACCACGATGGGCTCGTAGCGGATGGTGAGCGGGACGGGCGCGCGGAAGGTGGACCAGCGCGTGGTGCCGGAGCGGCGCAGGATCCCGTCGATCTCCGCGGGCGCCACCGTGGGGTCCGCGCGCTGGTGCAGCAGGCGCGCCAGCTCGACCACGTCGCGGTTGCGCATCCGCACGCACCCGTGCGAGGCCGGCTGGCCGATGGACGCCGTGTCGGACGTGCCGTGGATGTAGTACAGCGGCGCGAAGAACAGCTTCACCCGGCCCATGGGGTTGTTGGGCCCCGGCGGGGTGAACTGCGCGTCGCGCGCCCATTCGCGCCCCTCCGGCGGGCGCCACGACGGGTTCCACTCCGCCCGGCCGATGGTGAACTCGCCGTCCGGCGTGTCGTGCCCCGGCACCCCCACGCTCACGCGATAGGCGCGGATCACGCTGTCGCCGTCCAGCAGGCGCAGGCGGTTGGCGGGGATGTTGATGTCGATGCGCAGCTGCGCCGCCGCGGACGACGCCGACGCGAGCGTCAGCGCCAGGGCGGCCAGGAACCTCGGCTTCATGCGTGAGGTGCACCGGGGAAGGATGGCGCCCGTAGAAACGTCGGGCGCGGCGTGATGCGAATCTCGCCCGGCTGAAGATAACGCGACGGACGCGTCGTGTGCAGGCGGTTGCATGCGGGATGGGATCGGCGCCGCGGACGCCCGGGATCGCCCGGTGGCGGAGGCGCAGGACTGTCGGACGCCGCACGCGGCCGGGCCGCCGAGTCCGCAGGCGGACTTCGCGAATTTCCAGCGGCGAATTCAATTCATTCGCGCCAGCCGGCGGACGGCAGGATCTCCAGATCGAGGTCGCGTTGTCCGCCGCGCCGGTTGCCGCTACTTTCCACCGCACCACCGTTCGCCTTCCGCCGGCTCCCATCCAGCCGAAAACCTTTCTGCTCGTCCCGTGAGCGCTCGTTCCCGATCGAAATCGCCGAACCCGACCCGCGCCCCCCGCCGGCCCGGCACGCCTGCCGCTGGGGCGGACGCGACGCCGTGGGGGGAGATCTTCCGTCCGTGGCACGTGGCCCTGGCGCTGGCGCTGCTGCACCTGTCGCTGGCGCTGCTCTCGATCGACCCCACGCCACACGAGGGCGGCGACAGCGCCGCGTACCTGGCGCTCGCGCGCTCGCTGCTGGAGCACGGCACCTACCAGGAGCTGTGGGACCCCGCCGCGCGTCCCCACACGCAGTACCCGCCGGGCTGGCCCCTCATCCTGGCCGGCGCCATGGCGCTGGGGGTAAAGCCGTGGATGGGCTTCAAGGTACTGGTCACCCTGTTCTCCGCCGCGGCGGTGGGCCTTTCGTACCTGTGGGCGCGCCGCGTCACCACCCCGGGCGTGGCCCTGGCGGCGGCCGCGGTGCTGGCGGTGAGCCCGGGGACGGTGGACCTGGCGCGGTGGGAGCTCTCGGACGTCCCCTTCTGGTGCTTCACCATGCTGGGGCTCTGGGCGTTCGCCCGCCTGCAGGACGCGCCCCCGCTGGCCGCCGGCGCGCCGCCGCCTTCGTGGCGGACGCACCTGGGCCCCCTGGCCCTCGCCTCGGCGGGGGCGCTGCTGGCATACGCCACCCGCTCCGCCGGCATCCCGCTGGTGGTGGCAGCGGCGGCGTGGCTGGCGTGGCGGCGCAGGTGGCAGGGGCTGGCGCTGTTCGCCGGGGTGGTGGGGCCGTTCGCGGTGGCGTGGTGGGCCCGTGGACGCATGGTGGGCGGCGCGGGCTACGTGGGGCACCTGTGGTACGTGGACCCCTACCAGCCCGGGCTGGGCACCGTCACCCCCATGGGGATGCTGGCCCGCGTCGTCCGCAACGTGGTGGAGTACACCGGCGACCACGTGCCGTACCTGCTGATCGGCAGCCGGATGACGACCCCCGCCTTCGCGGTGGGCATCGCGCTGGTGGTGATGGCGGCGGTGGGATGGGGAATGCGCGTGCGCCGCGGGGGTGTCGCGGAGCTGTGGCTCCCGCTGTACGTGGCGCTGCTGCTGATCTGGCCGGCGGAGTGGTCGGGCGAGCGCTTCATCCTCCCCGCCCTGCCGGTCCTGCTGGTGTGCGCGGGAGAGGTGGTGCGGCTGGGGGGGCGGCGCATCGGCCATCCCGTGCTCTTCGGGACGGCGCTGGCGGCCGTGGTGGTGCTGGCCGGGATGCCGAAGACCACGCAGGGCGTGGCCGGGGCGGGGCAGTGCAGGGCCGTCTATGGCCCGGAGAACCGGTATCCCTGCCTGCCGGAGAACTGGCAGGACTACTTCGCCCTCGCGGCCTCCATGCGGGGCCGCCTGCCGGACAGCTCCGCCGTCCTGGCCCGCAAGCCCACGCACTTCTGGGCGGAGTCCGGCTACCCTGCCCGCGTCTACCCGTTCACCGCCAACCCAGACTCCCTGCTGCTGGCCGCCCGCGACGCGAAGGCGCGGTACGTCATGCTGGACTACCTGGACAACGTCTCGGTGATGTACATCGCGCCCGTGATGATGCAGCGTCCGCAGGCGTTCTGCGTGATGGAGGCCGTGGGCCCCGGCCGCGCCACCTTCATGGCCCTTCATCCCGACGCGGAGCGCATTCCCAACGCGCGCACCCGGCCCACCGAGAGCGTGACCACCAGCGTCGCGTTCTCCCGGTGCGGCCGGGAGGTGTGGGCCCCCGGCGCGGCGCCGCTGCAGATTGCGCCCGCCCTGCCCTCGGTCCCACCGCCGGCACCCTGATGATGATGCCCGGGCGCTGAAAAAGAATGCCTCTCCGCGGCGTCAGCCGAGGAAGCAGAGCTGTCCCTCGCACACACCAGCTCTGCTGATTCTGCTGACGCTGTAGCGGGTAGATGGTCTGAAATGCGGATGGCCCCCTGCCGCATTCCATCCTTCTCCCGTTCCCGGCATCCCACGCCGGCCCGTGCCTCGCCGGCCGGCGCGCCATGCGTCCCACTCACATCGATCCGGCTTCGAACCGGAGCCGGGGAAACGGCACGAGAAAACTCTGCTGACTCTGCTGACTCTGCGTGAGGCCCAATCCTTTTGCGGATTCGGGATGATTCATCCGGGCGGGCGCGGCGGGCGATCGGGCTGCGGAGAGCGGGACGGAGCCGCGGCGACGAAAAAAACGCCTCGCCGCGGGGATGCGGCGAGGCGTGGAGAAGTGGTCGCTATAGGATTTGAACCTATGACCTCTCGCGTGTGAAGCGAGCGCTCTGGACCAGCTGAGCTAAGCGACCGTATCGCGGGCCGGAGGGTATCCGCGCCCGCGCCGGAGAGTGGGCTGCTTCCTGCGGGGACCTGACCCTTTGCCCTCCAGAACCTTTCAAATACCCCGTACGGGAATCG
>DASTNU010000145.1:0-2692 GCA_035720605.1 Longimicrobium sp.
CTCGATGGCCGCACCGACCAGCCCGGCAGTTTCCATTCGCATGGTGACGGAGGCGTGTCCGAACTCCACAGAAGCCGCGATGACGGGCAAGGAAGTTACCCGGGCTCCGCGACGGGCCTCCTTGACGTGGAGAGTGGAAGCCACCCCGACACCCCAGACGACGGGAATCTCGACGCTGTTGATGCTGCAACTGCGCCGTACCATCCGGAAGAGATGGTACCGGACGACGATCGCACTCCTGCGGCCGCTGAGATCCGCGATCCCGAGGAGGCCAAGGCTGGCGGCAAAATCCTCGCGATAGGACGACTGATAGAGCTGGTAGCCTCCCGTCAGATCGGATAGGGTTCTCGGCCGATCCGCCGCTCCCTGGCACACCTGGTATGCGGCGAGCAGCTCTTCCGCGGTCGGAATTCCCGATGCCTCAACGGATCCCTCGATTGAAGCTGCAGGCGTACCCATGCTCGCCGCGGCCATCTGAGACCTGTCGTCCAGCCACGTAGAGCTCCAGTGGAGAGCCGTGCTATCGACGTTCACGGCAAATGCGCGCGTTGGCTGGGGCAGTTGCAGCGCGGCGGGAAGAGCCGTGAATGCGGAAGTGTGGATGGCTCGAGCGAGTTCCTCCATCTCCGCGCTCTCGCCCTCCTGTGCGGCGGCGGCGTGGGCGCCGGCGGCGACGGCGGCCAGGTGGCAGACAAAGACCCGGGTCCAGGATGATGCCCGTGACATTGTGACCTCCACAGCCAATGGTTCTACCGATGTGAACTTTCCAGGGCGCAACCACGTCCTGCTGATTTCACAATCTACTCGGCGCTACGCTGATTGCCAGAATTACCATTCGCGCGAAGCGCCGGCTTGCGTCGGCCCGCTGCCGGGTACTCCCAAATCCGACGCCCGCCGCTCCACGAGGGGAGCGGCGGGCGGCGTTTTCACGCGTGGCGCGAAGTAGCGCGTCAGGGCGTGTAGGTGGAGTTCTGCGCCTTGGGGGTGCCGCGTCCGCCGGAGCCGTAGACGGCGGTGACGAGCGCGTTGTCCCAGTTGCTCCCGTCCATGTTCGAATTG
Source organism: Longimicrobium sp. (assembly GCA_035720605.1). Classification (GTDB taxonomy): domain Bacteria; phylum Gemmatimonadota; class Gemmatimonadetes; order Longimicrobiales; family Longimicrobiaceae; genus Longimicrobium. The sequence goes on from DASTNU010000145.1 coordinate 1,060, forward strand.
TCCAGCGCCGGGTTCTTCAGCTCGCGGCTGATGCCGGACTGGGCGGAGATGCCCGGGGAGGAGTACTGCGTACGGTCGATAGTGACCGTGTCGGTGCCGTACACACGGCTGATCTTCACCGCGTCCAGGCTGTTCGCCAGCGTCAGCGCGCCGCCGTACGAATAGTCGATCGTCGCCCCGCCGTTCAGGGTGGTGTTGGTGCTTTGCCCGAGCGTGGCGTAGCCGCCCGAGGGGACGTTCACCGACGAGCCGATCATGTGGTACGGCCGCCGTCCCGATGCCGCGGAGTCCGCGATCACCAGGTTCTGCAGGTCCACGGCGCGGGTCCCCCCGTTGTAGACCTCGAACCATTCGAGGCCGGTGTCGTCGGTCCCGTTCGGGTTGACCATCACCTCGTTGATCACCAGCAGGTACTGCACGTCCGTCTCGATGAGGACGCGGAAGCGGAAGGTGGTGACCGTGTTCTCCACCTGGAACGTCCACGTGTGCGCGCTCGAGACCTGGTTGCTGGCCAGGATCTCGGGATACGCGAAGTACGGCTGGTTGGCGGAGGTGAAGAAGGCGGTGCCGTCCGGCTCGTACACGCTTACTTCGCCCGGAGGGCCGATGGCCACCGGCTCGTCGTAGAAGAACACCTGGATGCCCTCGGGGTCCGGCGTCACGCCGTCGGGCGTGCCGATGGCCTCGTTCATCAGGTTCTGCACGGTGACGTCGACCTCGAAGATCTCCGTGCCCGCGTTGTAGCTGAGGTTGCTGGCCGTGAGCGTCACGAACTGGTTCTGCCCGCCGAAGATGATCCCCGACGCCTGGCCGGTGCCCGGCGTGGCCGGCGCGCAGCGCACGCTGCCCGTGCCGGTCGTGGTGGCGATGCAGTCGAAGGCCTGGACGACCCCCTGGGGGATGGGCTCCCCCTGCTGGCGCGGGGCGATCGGCTGCATGTCGGTGCAGGCGCCGAGCGCCGCGGCGCCGAGCAGGGTGGGGAGCAGCAGCCGGCTGAGCCGGGCCGGCCGCGCGATGGCCACGTGCATGGGTCCTGGATCGGGGAGAGGGAGAGAACCTGGGGGGAGCGGGCGGTCGGTGCTTCTGATGCAGCCGGCGCGCCGCCCAGGTGTGAGTCGGCCCCGCCAGTATGGGCGGGGCCGCGTACGGAGAGCGAACCCGTACAGGAGACGTGCAGGGACTCAATCTGGTTCCTGCTGGCGGTTCTGGCAATAGAGTATCTTCATCTGCGACGAGATCTGTAGCAGTTGATCTACTGGCGGGCCGTCGTCCGGCTGCACGCGTGTTCGAGCAGGTCACGGCTCACGGCCGCTGGCGTCGCACCAGCGCTCCTCACAATCTTCTGCGCGTCTGCTCGAAAGGCGGAAGCACATGTACGTTGCCCGTGGTGCGGATCAGCCGCTGCCGGCCGGTGCCGTCCGGCACGCATTCCCGGCCGGCGGCGGACCACCCGTGACGGCCATCGGCATCACCGGCCACCAGGCGATTCCCGGCGAGGCGGTCGCTCTCCTCGAGGAGGAGGTGGGACGGCGCCTGCGGGCGGCTGGCGGCGCGGTGCTGGGGATCACCTCCCTCGCCGCCGGGGCGGACCAGCTGTTCGCCCGGCTGGTGCTGCAGGCGGGCGGAGAGATCC
>DASTNU010000146.1:0-4349 GCA_035720605.1 Longimicrobium sp.
AGCAGGATCTCGCTGGCGCCGGGGGCGGCCAGCAGGTACACGACCGTGCCCGCGGAATCGCGCCAGCGCGTCACCCGCGTCGCCTGTCCGGCGTGCACGGCGGCGCAGAACGGCTGGTCCGACTGGTTGCCCTGCCGCGCCTCCGGCTCCAGCCCGGGAAACTTCTCCTGGACGGCGCGCTCCATCAGCAGGTACACCACCTCGCACTGCGCCGGCGCGCGGGGATGGGCGGCGTACCCCGCGCGGAACATGCCGTGCTCCGGGTGGACGAAGAACACGCTCTCCACCCGGGCGGTGAACATGTCCTCCTCCGTGTACCCCAGCGCCTGCACGCCCTCGGGGAAGGTGCGGACGGTGTCCGGCGCCCCCCGCGCCGCCTCGACCTGCTGCCGCGTGGCCCCCCACTCCGTCCCCGCGAACCCGGTGATCAGGGCGGACGAATCCGCCGGCGCCTTCCCCCGCGCATCCGCGGATGCCTCTGGTGGCGCATCCGCGCCGGCGCGGCCGCACGCGGGCGGGGCGAGGGCGACGAGGGACGTCAGGAGCAGGAAGCGGAGCCGGCGAGGGTGTGGGCTGGGCATCGAGGGATGAGGATGTGGATGGAGAACCATCCGGCCTTCTGAAAGGAGGGGACAGCCCGCGTCCGCAAGCTGTCCCCTGTAACCCGTGCAACCTGCAACCTCTTCCCTCGCCCGTTACGCCAGCACGTCCTCCACCGGCGTGTACGGCAGCCCGAACGCCTCGGCCACGCCGGGATACGTCACCTTGCCGTCGACCACGTTCAGCCCCAGCGCCAGCGCGGGGTCCTTGCGGCAGGCCTCCTTCCACCCCAGCCGCGCCAGGCGCTGCGCGTAGGGGAAGGTGGCGTTGGTGAGCGCGAGCGTGGAGGTGCGCGGCACGCCGCCGGGCATGTTGGCCACGCCGTAGTGGATCACCCCGTCGATCTCGTAGATGGGGTTCTCGTGCGTGGTGGGGCGGATGGTCTCCACGCAGCCGCCCTGGTCCACCGCCACGTCCACGATCACCGCGCCCTGCTTCATCCGCTTCAGGTCGTCGCGCTTGATCAGGTTGGGGGCCTTGGCGCCGGGGAGCAGCACCGCGCCCACCACCAGGTCCGCCTGCTCCACGCGCTCCAGCAGGTTGTGCCGGTTGCTGTAGATCATCTCCACGTTCGCCGGCATCACGTCGGAGAGGTAGCGCAGCCGCTCCAGCGACACGTCCAGGATGGTGACGCGCGCGCCCAGCCCCGCCGCCATCTTGGCCGCGTTGGTCCCCACCACCCCGCCGCCGATGATCACCACGCTGGCGGGCGCCACGCCCGGCACGCCGCCCAGCAGCATCCCGCGGCCGCCGTAGTACTTCTCCAGGTACTTGGCGCCCGCCTGGATGGCCATCCGCCCCGCCACCTCCGACATCGGCGTCAGCAGCGGCAGCTCGCCGCTGGGCAGCTGCACCGTCTCGTACGCCACGCACACGGCGCCGCTCTCCATCATGGCGCGGGTGAGCGGCTCGTCGGCGGCGAAGTGGAAGTAGGTGAAGAGGAGCTGCCCGGCGCGCGTACGGCCGTACTCCACCTCGATGGGCTCCTTGACCTTCATGATCATCTCGGCGCGGGACCACACCTCTTCCACGTCGTGCAGGGTGGCGCCCACCGCTTCGTACTGGTCGTCGGTAAAGCCGCTGCCCAGGCCGCCGCCGCGCTCCACCATCACCTGGTGGCCGGCCTGCACCAGGGCCTCGGCGCCCGCCGGCACCAGGGCGATGCGGTTCTCGTTGGTCTTTATCTCTTTCGGGACGCCGATCAGCATCGTCAGCAGCGCGGTTCGAGGTACGGATGCAACCCGTCGAGTCACGGGAGGGCGACAATATACACCGCGGGGTGCGTTTGGCGAGACTCGGGACGAAGTGCGTGAGTGCGTTAGTGCGTGAGTGCGTGAGTGCGTTAGTGCGTTAGTGCGTGAGTGCGTTAGTGCGGAAGTCCGTGAGAGGGTGAACCGGAGGTGGGGCTCCGCCGTGCGCCGCCGGCACCGCGCCCGGCGGTTGAAACCGCAGCTGGCACGTCACGAAGTCCGCCTGCGCGGACTCGCGCGGGCGAGATCCGCATTGGGCCTACGCCACGGGTCGTGCGTAGAATCGGGGTTCTCCCCTCTCCGCGAGGAACGAGCGGGGAGGGGCCGGGGGAGGGGCCCACCCGGCGTACGGCAGGGTGGGCCCTGAAACGCACCGTTCCCGCCCCCAGGCCGTTTCACCCGCTCACCCGTTCAATTCAAAGCACGAATCACGCGGCAGGGATTCCCGGCGGCGAACACGTCCGGCGGCACGTCCTTCGTCACCACGCTCCCCGCGCCGATCACCGAGCGCCCGCCGATGGTCACGCCGGGGAGGATGATGGCCCCGCCGCCCACCCACACGTCGTCGCCGATGGTGATGGGCTTCGCCGCCTCGAGCCCGCCGCGGCGCTCCCTGTGGTCCAGCGGATGGGTGGCCGTGTAGATCTGCACCGCCGGGCCGAACATCACGTCGCTGCCGATGGTCACCTGCGCAACGTCCAGGACCACGCAGTTGAAGTTGAAGAAGACGCGGTCTCCCAGCCGGATGTTCGTCCCGTAGTCGCAGAAGAACGGCGGCTCGATCCACACCCCCTCCCCCGCCGCGCCGAGCAGCTCACGCAGGAGCGCCGCACGCGCCTCCCTCTCCCCGTCCCGCGAGGCGTTCAGCGCGCACAGCAGGTCGCGCGCGCGGCGGCGCTCCGCCACCAGCTGGGGGTCCGCCGCATCGTACAGCTCGCCCGCCAGCATCTTTTCCTTCTCCGTCATCCCGCTCACCTGCGAAAGCGGCGCAGGAAGGCGGCGGCGAAGGGGGAACGCTCCACCGTGGCGTCGTCCAGCGGGTTGCCCCACCACAGTCCTTCACTGTTCGCCAGCAGGATCAGCGTCAGCCGCTCATCCGGAAGCTTGAGGTAGAGCGCGGAGTACGCCTGCTCCCACCAGCCGGTGTGCCACACCACCCGCCGCCCGTCCACCTGCTTTACGAACCAGCCGATCCCGTACGGCAGCACCGCGCCCGACGGCGAGCGTCCCGGCCGCCACATCTCCGCCTTCGACGCTTCCGAGATCAGCCGCCCCTCGTCCAGCGCCACGTCGAAGCGCGCCAGGTCCGCGGCCGTGGAGATCACCCCACCCGCCGCGCCGTCCCCCTGCGGCCCCGGCTCTTCCGAGCGAACGAACGCGCCCGCGGAGTCCACGTGGTACGGCATCGCCAGCGCGGCGGCGAGGTCCGCACGGAGCGGCAGGGCGCGGTGCTTGCGCGCGGACGCCGTCATCCCCGCCGGCGCGAAGATCTCCTCCGCCACCAGGTCGCTGAACGCGCGTCCCGTCAACTGCATGATCGGGCGCGAGGCCCAGGAGAACACGATGGGATTGTAGTAGAAGCGCTCGCCCGGCGCGCCGTTCCCCTGCATCGACATCACGTGCCGCAGCGTGAGCTCCGGCGCGCACGAGTAGTCGGCGAAGAAGATGCGTGGCCCGTCCTCCCGCACCTCCGCGCAGAACTCCGCCCAATTGGCGAAGCTGCTCATCGGCCGGTCCAGGTCGAGAACGCCGCGCTCCACCAGCCGCATCGCCAGCACGCCGGAGATGGGCTTGGTGACGGAGGCGATGTTGTACGGCGTGTGCTCCGTCGCCGGCCGCCGCGCCTCCACGTCCGCCCAGCCGTAGCCGCGCGCCAGGATCACGCGCCCGTCGCGCACCACCGCGACGGAGAGACCCGGGATGCCGTGCGCCACCCGCAGCGAATCCAGCTCCGCCGCGAACGCCCGTACGACGGGATCCTCCTGCGCGCCCAGGGGTGAGCCGACGCCCGCCGCGGCAGCGGCGATCACGAGCGTGGCACGACGGAGGGGGGTAATTCGATTCATGGCGTCCGCGTACGGCGGGATTCGCGCCGCGGTTTCCGCGCGGCAGGTTCGTTCGTGCAACCCGGGTCACGCCTCGCTACCCACCCCGGGATGAATCCCGGGGCCATGACGGCCATGAGCCCCTTCTTTTCTCGTCCCTCGGAAAACGGGGCTTCACCTGCCGGCGTGGCCACGTCCCCGCGCGACACGCCGTTTGCGCGTAGCGCCCGTGGTGTTGAAGCCCCGCCGGGCGAGCTCCGCGAGCCCTGGGCGGGGCTTGTGGCCGTTCCAGCCGCGGGCTTTAGCCCGTGGCGACCGTCCGACGCAAGACCCCCGCCCGGCGAACCGGGCGGGGGCTTGGTGCATCCACCGATGGTGGCGAGGCCTACGAGTTCTCGCCGCCGCCGGAGGGGGCGCCGCCGTCCCCGCCGGCGCCCTGGCCCGCCAGCTCCGC
>DASTNU010000147.1:0-3781 GCA_035720605.1 Longimicrobium sp.
GTAATCGGCCGGGAGATCGCCGCGTTCCTCGTCTTCGTGCAGCGTCTTCACGTAGTGCTCGGCCATCACCACCGAGCCGTCCACGATCATCCCGAAGTCGATGGCGCCCAGGCTCATCAGGTTGGCGGAGAGGCCGAGCCAGCGCATGCCCAGGAACGCGAACAGCAGCGAGAAGGGAATCGTGAGCGCCACGATCAGCGCCGCGCGCACGTTGCCGAGGAAGAGCAGCAGGACGGCGATGACCAGGAAGCCGCCCTCCAGCAGGTTCGTCTGCACGGTGTGCAGCGTCCCCTGCACCAGGTCCGTCTGGTCGTAGTATGGCCGGACGCGCACGCCCTGCGGGAGCGAGCGGTTGATCTCCTCCACGCGCTCGCGCACGCGCCCCACCACCTCGCGGCTGTTCTCGCCCCGGAGCATAAGTACGAGCCCGGTCACCACCTCGCCACGCCCGTCGCGGGAGACCGCGCCCTGGCGGAGTTGCGCCCCGTAGCCCACGGTGGCCACGTCGCCCACCAGCACGGGCACGCCGGCCTCGTTGGACCGGATCACCGTACGGGCAAGGTCCTCCGGGCCCAGGGCCTGGCCCAGCCCTCGGAGGATGTACTGCTCGTCGTGGTGCTCCAGGTATCCGCCGGCGGCGACCGCGTTGTTGGCCTCGATGGCGGTGACCACGTCGTGCAGGGTCAGGCGGTAGCTGGCCAGCGCCTCCGGGCGGATCACCACCTGCACCTGCCGCACGTGCCCGCCGAACGAGTTCACCTCGGCCACGCCGGGCACGGTGCGCAGCTGCGGCTTCACCAGCCGGTCGTGGATCGTGCGCAGCTCCATCACGTCCTTATCCCCGCCCTCCAGCGTGTAGAAGTAGATCTCGCTGTTGGCGGACGACATCGGCCCCATCTCCGCTTCGGTCGCCGGGGGCAGCGACTCGCGCACGCCCTGCAGCCGCTCGGCGACCAGGGTCCGCGCGAAGTACAGGTCCACGTCGTCTTCGAAGACGATGGTGACGGTTGCGAACGCGTACTTGCTCACGGACCGCACTTGCGTCACGCGCGGCAGCCCGCCCATTGCGATCTCGATCGGCGCGGTGGCCAGCCGCTCCATCTCCACCGGAGACAGCCCCGGCGCTTCCACCAGCACCTGCACCTGCACGTCCGTCAGGTCCGGGAACGCGTCTACCCGGAGCGTTCTCAGTGCCCACACGCCGGCGGCAATCAGCGCCAGGATCCCGAACAGGACCGCGCCGCGGTTCTTGACCGCCCAGCCGATCAGCTTGTCGATCATGGCGGTCCCTCAGTGGTCGTGCTCGAAGCCGGCCTTGCCCATCTCCGACTTCAGCGTGAAGGCGCCGGTGACGGCGATGCGCTCGCCGGCAGTGAGGCCGGAGCGCACGGCCACGCGCCCGACGGCGGGTACGGTGGAGCCAGGCGCGCTCAGCGCCTCGACCTGCACGGCCCGGCGCTCGAAGGTGCGTGGCCCCACCTCCACGAAGACGTAGCGGGCCTCGCCCTCGGTGACGAGCGCGGACTCGGGGATGGTGAGCAGCGTTGGCGCGGCCGTCTGGAGGGCGGCCTCGGCAGGGGCGTCCAGCGTCACGTTGGCGAACATCCCAGGCCGGAGCGCCAGCTGGGAGTTCGGGACGTGGATGATTGCCTTCACCGTGCGGGTGCTGGGGTCCAGCTGGTCGCGCAGCCGTTCCACCTGCCCATCGAAACGGAGCGTGGGATAGGCGGCAAGCGTGATCGTGGCCTTCTGGCCGATCCGGAGCAGTGGCATCGCGCGCTCCGGCACCTCGGCCGCCACGTCCACCGCGGAGAGGTCCGCGATCTTGAAGAGCGGTGTCCCGGCCTCCACCGCCTGCCCCGCCAGCGCGTGCGTTTCCACAATGCTCCCCCCGAACGGCGCGGGGACCGGGAGCGCGGTGCTGATCTCACCGCCGGAGGCGATGCGATCGATGGTGCCGTCTCCCACGCCAAGGAGCCGCAGCCGCCTGCGCGCGGCCGCCACCAGGGCGTCTGCCCCGGCCGCGTCCTGGGTCCCGGCGAGGATCTGCGCCCGGCGTACGGCCTGCACCAGGTCGGTCTGTGCGATGAGGAACTCGCGGCTACTCACCAGCGCCACCGTCTGCCCGGCGCGCACGCGGTCCCCCTCCACGACCGTGAGCCGCTCGATGCGGCCCGCGGCCCGCGGCGAGATCACCGCCACCCGTGCCGGGTCGAACTCCACCTGCCCCGGCACCTGCAGCCCGGACCCGGCGGCTGCCACCGCCTCGTCGGTGACCGGCTCCACCTGGATCTGCGCGGTGCGGTAGGCGGCTTCGGAGAGCGTGACGCGCCCCTCCTCGACGTGCTCCTCGCCCTTCGCGTGCTCCTCGCCCTCGGCGTGCCCCGCCTCCTCCTTATGCGCTTCTTCGGGCGCGGCGTCCCGGCCGCAGGCGGGTAGCGCCAGCAAGGCCAAGAGCGCCAGGAGCGCGGCGGGACGTGCGAAACGTGGTTTATCGGTCATGGTTTCCTCCGCTCCGGGAGGGCTCGTCGTGGTCGGGACCGCCGGCGCCGGCGGCGAAGAGGTCGGCCAGCGCGTCGGCGGCGTCCAGCAGGCTCCGCAGGCGCTCCGTTTCCGCGCGGGCCAGGGCCCGCTCGAAGTCCAGCAGCTCGATCAAGGTGAGCTCGCCCGTGCGGAAGGAGGCGAGCGCCGCCTCGCGTTCCTCCCGAGCGCCGCGCAGCAGCGCCGCGTCGAACGCGGAGAGGCGGACGCGCGCGGCCTCGTAGCGCTCGAGCGCCGCCGCCAGCTCCGCACGGACGCCTGCAATGGTGGCGTCGAGCTCCGCCATGGCCGCCGCGATCTCCGCGTCGGCCGAGGCGAGCGACGCCTGGTTGGCCCGCCGTGCGGTGGACGGCAGGGTCATCGACCCGCCCAGGGTCAGGCCCACGCTCCCGCCGCCGTCGTCCGCGCCGAAGCGCTGGAGCCCGACGGCTCCAGAGAAACGCGGGCGCTGCTCGGCCGCGGTAAGTGCGCGGCCCGCGCGGGCGCGCTCCACCGCCGCCTGGGCAACGAGCACCGCAGCCGAGCGGGCCAGGAGGGAATCGGGGTCGGGAGCCGGTGGGAGCACGACCAGCCGGGGTCCCGTCTCCGCGACCGCTGCATCGATCAAGGCGTCCCGACCCTCGATGGGGCCGAGCAGCCCCTGCAGCGCCACGCGGGCGGCGCGGGCCTCGGCCAGGGCCTGGGCCCGGTCGCCCTGCACGCGCAGACGCTCGGTGCGGAGCCGCAGCACGTCCACGAAGCGGGCCTCGCCCACCGAGAAGCGCGATGTGAGGGCCTCCTCCGCGCCGACCAGGAGCGAGTCCTCGGCGGCCAGCCGGCGGGCGATCGCGCCCCACCCTGCCGCGGCGGTGAGCGAGCGCAGCACCGCCGCATCAAGCTGCGCCGCGGCGGCGGCCAGTGATGCTTCGGCGATGCGCACGTTCGTGGTGGCGAAGGCACGCGCAGCCTCGCGCCGGGCGGGAGCGACGAACTCCCTCCCGACCTCCACCCGTACGGAGGCGCCGGTCAGGTCGATGCCGTCGGGCACCTCTTCGATCTCCGCGGAGAGCGCGGCCGGCTCGCCGAAGCCGGTGGCGAGCACGCGCGAGCGCGCCGCCTCCACCGCGGCGCGGCGGGCGGAAAGCTCAGGGTTGGAGCGCTGCACGGCCTCGCGCAGCGCGGCGGTCGCGGGAGCCTCCTGTGCGGAGGCGACCACGGGTAGCAGCAGTGCCGCGGCCGATGCGAGGATCGGCCAGGCGCG
>DASTNU010000148.1:0-5632 GCA_035720605.1 Longimicrobium sp.
GGAGCGTGCCCTCACCAGCGTGGAGGCGCGGCGGATGCTGGAGCTGCAGAAGGTGAACGAGCGGGCGGACCAGCTCTCCATGCTCACCACCTACTTCGACCAGCCGGAGCTCATCAACGCGGAGATGGACCGCTACCGCGCCGTCACCGCCCAGGACGTGCGCCGCTTTGCCGCCGGCCACCTGGGCGCGGAAAACCGCGTGGTGCTCACCTACGTTCCCCAGGTCGCGGCGGGGGCGGCATGACGAACGGCGCCGCGCTGGACCGCTCGCGTCCCCCCGCGCCGGGGCCGCTGCGCCCCTTCCACTTTCCCGACGTCCGCCGCCGCAGGCTGGACAGCGGGCTGGAGGTGCTGGTCGCGGAGAACCACGCCTTTCCCCTGGCCACGGTAGACGTGGTGCTCCCCTCCGGCGGCCTTTCCGAGCCGGAGGAGCGCGCGGGCGCCGCGTCGCTCACCGCGGGGCTGCTGGAGTCCGGGGCGGGGGAGCGGGACGCGACGCAGCTGGCGGAGGTGGTGGACCAGCTGGGGCTGTCGCTGGAGATGGGGATCTCCTGGGAAACCACCCTGGCCGGCTTCACCGCGCTCACCTCGCGGCTGGACGAGGGGATGGAGCTGCTGGCGGACATGGTGGTGCGTCCCGCCTTTCCCCCGCACGAGGTGGAGCGCATCCGCGACGAACGGCTGGCGACCCTGGCGCAGCGCCGCGCAGACCCGTCGTCGCTGGCGGACGAGCTGGTGCAGCACTTCACCTTTCCCCGGGGCCACCCGTTCGGCCGGCGGCTGGCGGGACCGGGGGCCACGCTCGCCACGCTGACCCGCGCGGACGTGGCCGCCTTTCACGACGCGCACTACCGCCCCGCCGGCGCCTGGCTGTGCGCCGCGGGGGACGTCACGCTGGACCAGGTGGCGGCGCTGGCGGAGCGCTGCTTCGCGGGATGGTCCGGGGCGCCGCCGCCCCCGCGGGCGCCGGAGACGCCCGACCGCTTCGCGGAGACCACCATCGTCCTTGCGGACCGTCCCGGCTCCGTGCAGAGCGAGGTGCGGGTGGGGCACGTGGGGATGGAGCGCACCGCACCCGACTACTTCGCCGCGACGGTGATGAACGCGGTGCTGGGCGGGCTCTTCTCGTCGCGGCTGAACCTGAACCTGCGCGAGCGGCTGGGCTACACCTACGGCGCCAGCTCGTCGTTCACCACGCGGCGGCTCCCGGGCACCTTCGGCATCTCCTCCGCCGTGCAGAGCGAGGGGACGGCCCACGCCGTGGGCGAGATGCTGCGCGAGATGCGCGAGCTGCGGGACGAGCTCGTCTCCGACGCCGAGCTGTCCGATGCGCGCAGCTACCTGGCCGGCACCTTTCCCCTCCCCCTGCAGACCACGGACGGCCTGGCCGGCCGGCTGAGCACGCTGGCGATGTACGGATTTCCGGACGACTACTGGGACAGCTACCGCGAGCGGCTGATGTCCGTCACCGCCGACGAGGTGCGCGAGGCCGCCCGGCGCCGCCTGATGCCCGACCGCGCCGCCGTCGTCGTGGTGGGCGACGCCGGGGAGCTCCGGCCCGGCCTGGAGGCGCTGGGAATCGGCCCCGTCGAGGTCATCGATCCGGCCGAGGTGCTCACCTGACGTCGCGAAGGCGTCTCGACGCAGAGGACGCGAGGCGAACCAGGAGGACGCAGAGAACGGATACCTCTGCGTCCTTTTTTCTTCGCCCCGCCTTCTGCGTCGAGACCGCCTTTTTCTCTGCCCGCGCGGGTGACGCTGCCGCCAAGTGATTGCCGGTTCGGGAATTAGGATCGGGTTAGCACGCTTCGCGCCCGATTGAGCGAAGCGCGCAAAGCATCCATCTTCAACACACGAACGGAGAGCGGATGAGCGATTCCGAGCTGCCGCACACCGCGCCGGGGCTGATCGGGCGCCGGCCGGTGCACCGGGGGCGGGTGCTGGACCTGGGGGTGGACACGGTCCGCTTTCCCGACGGCTCCACCGGCGAGCTGGAGATGATCCGCCACTCGGGCGCGGCGGCGGTGCTCCCCGTCCTGGGCGATCCCGACGGCCCCGATCCGCAGATCGTCCTCATCCGCCAGTACCGCTACGCCACCGGCGGCTGGCTGTACGAAGTGCCCGCGGGCCGTCCCGACCGCCCCGGCGAGCCGTGGGAAGAGTGCGCGCGCCGCGAGCTGCGCGAAGAGGCGGGGCTGGAGGCGGGCGAGCTGCGCGCCCTCGCCAGCATCTGGACCACCCCCGGCTTTTCGGACGAGCGCATCCACCTGTTCATGGCCACGCGGCTCACCGCCGGCCAGACGCGGTTCGACGCGGACGAGTTCGTGGAGACCGTGGCGCTGCCGCTCTCCCAGGCGCTGCGGATGGTGCGCGACGGCGAGATCACCGACGCCAAGACCATCTGCACCCTGCTCTACGCGGCCGGGTTCGTCTTCGGCCGGTAGAGGGATCGTCAGATGCGGCACCGCACGAACGTTGTGTCGTCGGTGCGACACGCGCCGGTGTCACTTTCTCCCGGCGCCGTCCCCTCCGGGGGACAGCCGCGGTGCCGGGCCGGCGCGGCGGAGGCGGAGAAAGCGAAGCAACCATGCGGGTTTCCGCCGCATCCAAGCTCCGTGCCGGGTTGGGAATGCCGTCTGCCTTTCCCCGACAGCGGTTCAACCCCTGTCGGTTTCCCCCTGTCAGGATTCCACGACCATGTTCCAGGTTCTCGTCAACGATCGCCACGCCCAGCCGCGCACGCCGCGCGAGGAGCTCAAGCAGCTCGACGACAGCGGCGTGGTGGCCGCCCACCTGGCGGGCAACCGCCTGGCCTTCGGCGAGCTGGTGGAGCGGTACCAGAACCGGCTGCTGAACTTCATCTACCGCACCACCGGCGACCGCGAGCGGGCCGAGGACCTGGTGCAGGAGACCTTCATCCGCGTCTACCGGCACCTGCACCGGTTCGACCAGACCAAGAAGTTCTCCACCTGGATCTACACCATCTCGTCGAACCTGGCCAAGAACGAGCTGCGCAACCGCTCTCGCAACCCGCTGGTGCTGTTCCAGACGCTGATGAAGAACCGCGACGCGGACACGCGCCCGCTGGAGTGGGAAGACAACACCTACCGGCCGGACGACCTGTTCCGCAAGCGCCACCTGAAGGGCCAGGTGGACGCCGCGGTGGACCAGCTGCCGGAGCACCACCGCACCGTCTTCATCCTCCGCGAGATGGAGGGGAAGACCTACGAGGAGATCGCCGAGATCACCTCCACCAACCTGGGGACGGTGAAGAGCCGGCTGAACCGGGCGCGCAACAACTTCGCCCAGCTGATCGCGCCGGTGCTGGACTGAGCGGGCGTCCCGCCGGGGGACGGGAACGATGGCAGGACGGGGGTGGACCGATGACCGGTCCACCCCCGTCGCTTTTTCCGCCGCGCGCCTCCCGCGAGCTACAGGCGCAGGCGCAGCCCCACGCCCACCACCACGTACTGGATCGACTCGGTATCGCCCCCTTCCAGGTCCTCGAACTCCACGTCGTGCTGGCGGTACCGCACCATCGGCACCACGCTAAGCCGCTCCCCCAGCGCAACCGCGACGCCCACGCCGCCTTCGAACCCCAGGGCTTCTTCGGACTCGATCTCCACCGAGGTGCCGCCCCCGCTCGCGCCGATCTCCAGCGTGTTGTACAGCACGCCGGCTTCCACGAAGGGGGTGATGTTCGGGGACTGGGCGAGCGGGATGTTGACGGAAACGCCGCCCCGGAACCCCGCGTCCGTGGCGTCGGCTTCCACGCCGGGCTCGTCCTCGTCCACCCCGAACTCGAACGTCTCCCACCCCGCGTAGATGCCGATCTGCGGGGTCACCATGGCCATGACGTTCGCGCCGAAGCCGAAGCCGTTGTCGAACGTGTCGTCCTCGTTCCAGTCCCCGGTCGGGATCGCGTAGCCGCCGCGCACGTCGAGCGCGAACTGCGGCGTCTGTGCGGGGGCCGTTCCTGCCGTGGCGACCAGGGCGGCCGCGGCCGCCAGTAGGGTGATCCGACGCATGCAGTCTTCTCCGGACGAAGGGAAGGGTGTGCGGAGGGCGCAGGACTAACCCCCGCACGGCGGTGCCGGCGGGCGCCGGCATCCGGGCAAAACGAGGTGCTGCGATGGGCGGACGGAGCCCGGCCGGGGGGAGAGCGAGGTGCGTTCGCGGCAGACCCGGGCTGGCGCGCACAATATGCGTCAATGATCGCAAGGTCAAGATTCCGCTCGCTCCGGACCGCCGCGCCCCGCCGTCCGCAGGTCCTTCCCCCGTGGGCGCGACGTCCACCCCCTCTTCCCTTTTCGCCCCCGGCGATGCATCGTGTCCACGCGGGCGGACGGCGTGTGTCCTCGCGACGCGGGGGGTGTGGAACCCTGACACGCCCCGCGCGTACAACGCAGCCCACGGTACGCACTGGCGGTCTACCGATCCACCGGGTTCCACCGAGCGGCGCAGGCGTGAGATGATGGACTGCAAGACCTTCCTGGACGGCTACTCCGACTACCGCGACGGCCTGCTGGACGCGGCGGGGTTCGCGGCGTTCGACGACCACCTGGCCGGGTGCGCCGGCTGCGCGCGCTACGACCGCGTGGTCGCCGGGGGCGTGCAGGTGCTGCGCGGGCTGCCGGAGCTGGAGGTCGCGGAAGACTTCATGGAGCGCCTGCAGCACCGCCTGTGGCACGAGCAGGACGACATGGCCGCCGCGCGCGCCCGACGGCCCCCGCGGCGCGCGGCGGCCGTCGCGGTGGCCGCCGCGGCGTCGGTGGCGGCGGTGGCGCTGGTGCCGGGGATGTACTCCCGCATCGCCCCGACGGTCACCATGCTCCCCTCGGTGGCGGCCAGCACGCCCGCCGCGGCGGCGCCGTACCGGCTGGCCGGCGAGCACGGCGCCGGCGAGGGGCTGGCGGCGCGGCTGGAAGAGGTGGGGGTGGAGGTGTACCCCATGCCGTACGGCAGCGTGCTGTACCACACGGCCTCGACGGCGGCCGCCGCCCAGTACGGGGGCGTGCACTCCGCCGGCTCCGAGTAAGTGGCCCTGATCCGCCCCGGACAGCTCGACCGCACCCTGCGCGACCGCGTCGCGGGGGGTGCGTTCTTCTTTTTCGGCGACGAGGACTACCTGCGCGAGGAGGCGGTGGACCGGGTGGTGGCCGCCTACGTGGACCCCGCCACCCGCGACTTCAACTTCGACCAGCTGCGCGGCGGCGACGTAGGGGCCGACGACCTGGCCTCCATCGTCGCCACGCCGCCGATGATGGCGGAGCACCGCGTGGTGGTCGTCCGCGACGGGCAGGGGCTCTCGGTCAAGGCGCGCGAGGTGGTGGAGGCCGTGGCGAAGTCGACGGACCCGGGGCTGATCCTGGTGGTCTCCGCCGCCATCCCCTCCGGCAGCAAGGCGAAGTTCTACGACGAGCTGAAGAAGCACGCCGTCTCGGTGGAGTACGCGCCGCTCTCGCACGACGACGCGCCCGGCTGGGTGATGGAGACGGCGCGCGACGAGCTGGGGGTGGAGGTGGACCCGGAGGCCGCGCGCGCCCTGGTGGGCGGCATCGGGGTGGACCTGGGGACGCTGGGGTCGGAGCTGCGCAAGCTCTCCGCGTACGTGCAGGACCGGAAGCGCGTG
>DASTNU010000149.1:0-3569 GCA_035720605.1 Longimicrobium sp.
CACCGAGCACAAGGTGGCGGAGGAACTGCTGCTGCACAGCGCGCTGCACGACACGCTCACCGGCCTGCCCAACCGCTCGCTGCTGCTGGACCGCGTGGGGCTGGCGCTGCGCCGCGGCCCGCGGCACCGGCGCACCTGCGCGGTGCTGGCGCTGGGGCTGGACGGCTTCAAGGTGGTGAACGACTCGCTGGGCCACGGCGTGGGCGACCGGCTGCTGGGGGAGGTGGCCCGGCGGCTGGAGGCCACGCTGCGCTCCGCCGACACGGTGGCGCGGGTGGGCGCCGACGTGTTCGCGGTGCTGGTGGACGACCTGCGCGATCCCGCCGAGGCGCGCATGGTGGCGGACCGGGTGCACGAGGCGCTGCGCGACCCCTTCCGCCTGGAGGGCCACGCGGTGTTCGCCACCGCCAGCATCGGCATTGCGCTGGCGGCGGCCGACGCCACGGCCGAGGGGCTGGTGCGCGACGCCGACACGGCGATGTACCGCGCCAAGGCCCGCGGCCGCGCCCGCAGCGAGATGTTCGACACGGCCATGCAGGCCATGGCGCTGGAGCGGCTGCGCCTGGAGACGGACCTGCGGAGCGCGGTGGAGCGCGGCGAGTTCGAGCTGGCGTACCAGCCGCTGGTTTCGCTGGCGGACGGGCGCATCGCGGGGTTCGAGGCGCTGGCCCGCTGGCGGCATCCGCAGCGCGGGGTGCTGCAGCCGGCGGAGTTCATCGCCGTGGCGGAGGACACGGGGCTCATCGTGCCGCTGGGACGCTGGGTGCTGCGCGAGGCCTGCCGGCAGATGCGCGAGTGGAACCGCCGCTACGGCGCCGCGCTTTCGGTGAACGTGAACCTTTCTCCCGTACAGTTCGGCGAGAAGGGGCTGGCGCGCGACGTGGACGAGGCGCTGCGCGAGAGCGGCCTGCCTGCCGCGTTCCTCAAGCTGGAGATCACCGAGAGCCTGCTGATGGGCGACGCGGGGGGCGCGGCGGCGACGCTGGAGGAGCTCAAGACGCTGGGCGTGGACCTGTGCATCGACGACTTCGGCACGGGATACTCGTCGCTCAGCTACCTGCACCGGTTCCCGATCGACACGCTCAAGATCGACCGCTCCTTCATCGCGCGGCTGGGGACGGACGGGCAGAGCGAGCAGATCGTGCGCACCATCCTGGTGCTGGCGCAGTCGCTGAACCTGCGCGCCGTGGCGGAAGGGGTGGAGACGTCGGAGCAGGCGGAGCGCCTTCGCGCGATGGGGTGCGAGTACGCCCAGGGCTTCCGCTTCTCCGAGCCCGTGCAGGGCGATGCCGCCGGCGCGATGATCTGGCGGCAGCGGTTGAGTGCGTGAGTGGGGGGGAGTGCGTTAGTGCGTTAGTGCGTTAGTGCGTTAGTGCGTGAGTGGGTGAGTGCGTGAGTGGGTGAGTGCGTGATTGCGTGAGTGCGTGAGTGGGTGAGTGGGTACGGCGCGAGGGGGCAGTGTCCAGTGTGCGATGGCGGGCCCCGCGCCCGGCGGTTGAAACCGCTGCTGGAACGTCACGAAGTCCGCCGGCGCGGACTCTCCCGCCGCGAAGATCGAAGTGCACCGTGGCGGGATCAGCGGGCCAGAGATGGTGAAGCCCCGTTCGGCGACGCGACAGCGGCGCCGGGACGGGGCTTGTGGCTTTCCCAGCGGCGGGTTCACCCGCTCAGGCGGGAGGCCGGCCGCTCTCGCCGCTGCGAGTGGAGCACTCTATCTCCTTGCAGGCGTGGAGGTTGCATCTCCCGAACCGCTCCTGATGGTCCGGCGGGTGTCGCTTCGAGGGCTGGGCCTCCACACTGGAAGCGGGGGAGGAAACGATGGGCAGCACCTGGACGAGAGCGCGCGCGGCGTTGTTCGGCGCCGTGGTGGTGGGAGCGATGGGGTTCGGCGGGTCGGCGGTGGCTGCGGAGCCGCGGGGGGCGCAGGACTGCTACAACCCCGCGGCCGCGTGTGTCACGCCGGCGGAGTGCATCAAGTTCTGCTTCCCGCGCGGCGGCCGCTGCAACGCCCCGCTCGGCGGGCAGGGCTGCTGCGCCTGCAACCGGTAGGCGGCATCGCGGGGGGCGGGAGCGGCGGCTACGTACCACACCGGGAGCCTCCCCCAGGATGGCAAACCGTTGTTGTTCAAGCAGTTGAAGCCCCGCGCAGTTTGCGGGGCTTTCCGCCTTTGTTGCCGCGAGTTCACTCGCCTGGGACGGGGCCTGCCTCCATCACCGGTAGCCCGCCCTCTCGCCATCCCGTAGTTTCTATCTCGCACTTTCGCACCGCTGTTCCGCACTAACGCACTAACGCACTCACGCACTTTGTCCTCTTACGCCCAGAAGATCGCCGCCGAGCTCGGCCTTCGTCCGAACCAGGTTTCCGCCGCGCTGGAGCTGCTGCTGGCGGGGAACACCATCCCGTTCGTCGCGCGCTATCGAAAGGAAGCGACCGGCGAGCTGGACGAGGTGCAGCTGCGCGACGTCCGCGACCGCCACGAGTACCTGGCGGAGCTGGACGAGCGCCGCGCCGCCATCCTCACGTCCATCGACGAGCAGGGCAAGCTCACGCCCGAGCTGAAGGCGTCCATCGACCGCGCGGAGACCAAGAGCGCGCTGGAGGACCTGTATCTGCCCTACAAGCCCAAGCGCCGCACCCGTGCCACCATCGCGCTGGAGCGCGGGCTGGGACCGCTGGCGGAGCTGCTGTGGGCGGGGGAGACGTCGGACGCGGAGCTGGCCGCGCACGCGGCGGCCTTCGTCGACGCCGACAAGGGCGTCGCGACCGCGGAGGAGGCGCTGGCGGGGGCGCGCGACGTGGCGGCGGAGCGCATCAGCGAAGACGCGGCGGCGCGGGCGTACGTGCGCGACCAGGTGCGGCTGCGCGGCGTCCTCGAGAGCAAGGCGGCGCGCGGCAGGGAGGGCGAGGTCAGCAAGTTCCAGGACTACTACGCCTTCTCCGGGCCGCTGAAGGACATGCCCGGGCACCGCATCCTCGCCATCCGCCGCGGCGAGACGGAGGGCGTTCTGAGCGCGAGGATCACGGCGCCGGACGAGGAGATCGTGGCCGCGCTGCGCCGCCGCTTCCTGGACGGCCACCGCGCGCCGGGGCAGATGGGGATGGCGGTGGAGGACGCGTATCGCCGCCTCGTCTCGCCGTCGGTGGAGGTGGAGGTGCGGATGGAGCTCAAGACGCGCGCGGACGAGGAGGCCATCGCCATCTTCGGACGCAACCTGGAGGCGCTGCTGCTGCAGCCCGCGGCCGGCGGGCGCGTGGTGCTGGGGGTCGATCCCGGCTACCGCACCGGGTGCAAGCTGGCCGTCGTCAGCCGCACCGGCGCGCTGCTGGAGACGGGCGTGGTCTACCTCCACCAGGAGGACCGCGCGAAGCGCGACCTGTCGCGGCTGATCCGGGAGCATTCCGTCGAGCTGGTCGCGGTCGGCAACGGGACGGCGAGCCGGGAGGCGGACAGGCTGGCGAAGGACGTGGTCCGCGACCTGGACGGCGATCCGCGCCCCTCGGTGGTGATGGTGAACGAGGCGGGCGCCTCCGTCTACTCCGCGTCCGACATCGCCCGGGACGAGTTCCC
>DASTNU010000150.1:0-7411 GCA_035720605.1 Longimicrobium sp.
ATCGAACTGAATGACGCTGTCCGTCTTCACGGACATCGGAACGCGGGCCGCAGCGCACACGAAGATAGCCCTCTCCGACTGCTTGCCGAAGAGGGCTTCGTCTGTTCAACTCACGCACTCACGCACTCACGCACTCACGCACTCACGCACTCACGCACTCACGCACTCGGTCTACCTGCCTCGTCGCGTGCTGAGCATGATCGCCCCGCCCAGGCCGGCGGACTGGTTGCCGGTGAGCTCGGCGGTGATCTGGCGGCTGTTCAGGTAGCGCGCCTCGGTGATCTGCGAGGCGGGCTGCTGCCGCAGGAACTCGATCCCGCCCACCCGGGTGCCGTCCAGGAACACCCCGATGTCCAGGTTGATCCCCGACGTCCGCGGGCTGCGCAGCCACGAGGGCTGCAGCCGCTGGATCACGTCGAACATGGTGGTGAGCTCGGTGCGCTGGATCTCCTGCTGCGTCAGGCGGTCCGACCGGGTGCGGGGACGGTCCTCGGGCGGCACCTCCGACGGGGCTCCACACGCGGTGGCGGCCACCAGCGCCATCAGGATCAGCAGTCGGCGGTACATGCAAGCCTCCGTGGATGGAAATGGAGGGTGCGGGCCGCGCGGGCGGCCCGGATGGCGCCCGGGGTGCAAGATAGGCGGCTCTGCCCATCGCGCAATCGTATCGCGCGGGAGCGCATCTTCCGCATGTGCCGGAGGGCGCGCGCGCGTTGCGTCATCTCCCGTAGAATCAGGAGACCGCGCGGACGGACCGGTGCGCAAACGAACGGTCTTGAATTGACGCCATCGTCCTGCTAACGTTTCTGCCCTTCGAGTCCGCGCAACGCATCGCGCTCCCCTTCGCACGGCCTCGACCGGCCGTCCCGTTCGTGCGTCTTCCCGAAAAACCATGCGGCGGACCCGGGCTTTCGCGCTCCCTTTCATTTGCAGGCATTCCCCCATGAAGGCTGCAGGTCGGCGCTGGCGCGTCACCGCGATGGGTGCGCTGGCCGTGCTGCTCGCCGCGTGCAGCGGCGACGGCGGAACCGGGACGCCACGGCCCACCACGGTGGTCGCCGCCAGCCCCACCTCGCAGACCGCGCTCGCGGGGGAGGCGGTGAGCGAGGCGCCGTCGGTGCGGGTGACGGACCAGCAGGGCCAGGCCATGGCCGGCGTGGCCGTGACCTTCGCGGTGACCGGGGGCGGCGGCACCCTCGCCAGCACCGCCGCCGCCACCAACGCGCAGGGCGTGGCCACGGCGGGGACGTGGATCCTGGGCGCCGTAGCGGGGCAGAACTCCGTGACGGCGACCGTCGCGGGGCTGTCGCCGGTGCAGTTCACCGCCACGGCGCAGGCGCGCACTCCCGGCAGCATCGCCGCGGTCACCGCGACCACCCAGACCGGGACGCCCGGCGCGGCGGTGGCGCAGGCGCCCGCGGTGCGGGTGAACGACCAGACGGGGCAGCCGCTCGCCGGCGTCACCGTCGCCTTTGCCGTCACGGGCGGCGGGGGTACGGTGGGCGTCACCAGCGCCACCACCGACGCCGGCGGCATCGCCACCTCCGGCAGCTGGATCCTGGGTCTGGCGGCGGGGCAGAACACCGTGACGGCCACCGTCGCGGGGCTGACGCCGGTGGAGTTCACCGCCACGGCGCAGGCGCGCGCCCCCGGCAGCATCGCCGCGGTCGCCGCCACCTCCCAGACCGGGATTGCGGGCGCGGCCGTGGCGCAGGCGCCCGCGGTGCGGGTGAACGACCAGACGGGCCAGCCGCTCGCCGGCGTGAGCGTAGACTTCGCCGTCACGGCGGGCGGGGGCACGGTGGGCGTCACCAGCGCCACCACCGACGCCGGCGGCATCGCCACCTCCGGCAGCTGGACCCTGGGTCCGGCGGCGGGGCAGAACGCCGTGACGGCGACCGTCGCGGGGCTGGCGCCGGTGCAGTTCACCGCCACGGCGCAGGCGCGCGTCCCCGGCAGCATCACCCCGGTCACCGCGACCACCCAGACCGGGACTGCCGGCGCGGCGGTGGCGCAGGCGCCCGCGGTGCGGGTGAACGACCAGCTGGGGGAGCCGCTCGCCGGCGCCAGCGTCGACTTTGCCGTCACGGCCGGCGGAGGGACGGTGGGCACGGCCAGCGCCACCACCGACGCCGGCGGCGTCGCCACCTCCGGCAGCTGGGTCCTGGGTCCCGTCGCGGGGCAGAACACCGTGACGGCCACCGTCGCGGGGCTGGCGCCGGTGGTCTTTACCGCCACCAGCAGTCCGGCGCAGGACCCCTGCACCGTCGCCGCGCCGTACACGCCGCTCACCACCGTCGGCGCCGCCCTCACCAGCGCGGACTGCCGGGTGAGCGGGGGGTATTACGTCGACTTCTACGAGACGACGTTCGCCAGCGCGCGGGCCGTCACCTTCCGGATGAGCTCCAGCCAGGTGAACGCGTGGCTCGAGGTGTACGGCGCGGACGGCGACATCCTGGCGTTCAACGACGACGCCGCCACCGGCACCAGCGCGGAGGTCAACCTGTTCGCCCCCGCGGGCGGCTACTTCCTGGCGGCCACCACCCGGGACCCGGGCGAGCTGGGCAGCTACCAGCTCTCGTCGTCGGCGCTGGGCGGGGCCGCCGGCTGCAACGAGTACTGGGTGGTGCCGGGGATCAACCTGAGCGGTGGCGTGGCGTCCACCGACTGTGTTACCAGCGGCTACTACTCGGACCTGTACTTCCTGGTGCTGCAGCCCGGGCAGCAGATCACGGTGCGGCTGGAATCCACCGCCTTCGACGCGGTGCTGGAGCTGTACGACGCGATCAGCGGCGAGCTGGTGGCGGAGAACGACGACGGGGCTGGCGGCACCAACGCGCAGCTCGTCTACACGGCAACGGAAACGAGCATCTTCGGCATCAACGCCACCACCTGGGCTCCGGGCTCCACCGGCGCGTACACGCTCATCGTCTCCTCGCCGCAGGCGGACCGCGCGGCCACGCTGCGGCGGGGCCGGCTCCCCGCGGGGGTGCTGGAAGCGGCCCGCGCCGCGGCCCGCGGACGTTCCGGCGGGCGCGATGCCTTTCCCTCGGTGCGCGGTTCCCGCATGCACGCGCCGCTCCCGCCGCCCGCCCCTCGCGTGAAGCGCGCCCGGACGCGCTGACGCCCGGCTTCGCGGGCCGAGGAAAGGGGTGGGTCCGCCGCGCGCGAAGGAGGTGCGGCTCCGCTGGCTCCAGGTGAGATTTTCAGCGGGATTGGGATCGCCACGGTCTCCACGCTGAAACCGCTCCCGTCGCCGGAGCGTACGTGTGTCCTCGAAATCGGGGCCGGCCGGCAGGCGACGCAGCGACGGGATTGCGTGAACAGATGTCTTGAACCGACGGTCCGGGGCTGCTACGTTCCTGCTGCTCGATGCGTGACAACGCCTTCGCGCTCCCACCCGTCGTCGGCCCCCGTCGCCCGGTGCGTGCGCCCTTCCACTCATGGTGGTGCAGGCGCGTTCTCTCTCCTCCATCGCAGGACATCTTCCATGACTGGTGCAGCCCGACGCCGGGTCGTTGCCGCAGTGGGCGCAATGGCCGTGCTGTTCGCAGGGTGCAAGGACGGCGGCGGAACCGGGTCCAGCGGGCCCGCCTCGGTGGTGGCAGCCAGCCCCACCACGCAGACCGCGGTCGTGGGGACCGCGGTGGCCCAGGGGCCGGCGGTGCGGGTGACGGACCGCGGCGGCCAGCCCATGGCCGGGGTGGCCGTGACCTTCGCGGTGACCGCGGGGAGCGGCACCCTCGCCAGCACCTCCGCCGCCACCGATGCGCAGGGCGTGGCCACGGCCGGGACGTGGACCCTGGGCTACGTGTCCGGCCAGCAGACGGTCACGGCCACGGTGGGCAACCTGCCGCCGGTGCAGTTCGTCGCCACGGCGCAGGAGCGCACCCCCACCACCATCACCGCGGCCACCCCCACCACGCTGACGGGGCCCATGGACCAGCTGGTCGTTCCCAAGCCCGTGGTGCGGGTGCTCGACCAGCTGGGCACGCCGATGGCGCGCGTCCCCGTCATCTTCGCCGTCACGGGGGGCGGCGGCAGCATGCTCAACACCAGCCAGACCACCGACACCACCGGCCACGCCACCGCCCATGACTGGCGGCTGGGCCCCCAGCCGGGGGTGAACACGATGACGGCGACGGTCGCCGGGCTGCCGCCGGTGACCTTCACCGCCACGGCGTACGATCCCTGCTCGGTCGCCATGCTGTACACGCCGCTGACCGTGGTCGTCGGCCAGCTGCAGGATGGGGACTGCGAGCCGGGCAACTTCTACGCGGACCTCTACCTCATGACGCTCCCCGCAGGGTACCCGATCACGCTGCGGATGGGCTCTACCGACCTGGATTCGTGGCTGGACGTGTACGACGCCGACGGCAACTTCGTCGCGTACAGCGACGACGGCCCGACGCCGCCCAACTCCGAGATCAGCCTGTTCGCCCCCGCGGGCGACTACCTGCTGGTCGCCAACTCGTACTATGCGTACGAGACGGGGCGCTACGACCTGACGTCGTCGGCGTTCACGGAGAACACCGGCTGCGGCGAGTACTGGGTGGTGCCGGGAATCACGGTGAACGGCACCATCACCACCGAAGACTGCGACCGCGGCGGCGTCTACACCGAGGAGTACCTGGTGGTGCTGCGGCCGGGAGACCAGCTGACGGTGCGGATGGAGACCAGCGCCTTCGACCCCGTGCTGCAGCTGTACGACGCCTTCAGCAACACCGTGCTGCTGACGAACGACGACGGCGGCGGCGGCACCGCCGCGCAGATCGTCTACACGGCGACGCAGTACAGGGTGTTCGGGATCGTCGCCACCGCCGACCGCCCGGGCATCACGGGCGCGTACGGGGTGAGCTTCACGGTGCCGCAGGTGGACCGCCCCGGTGCGCTGCGGGCGAACCGGCTTCCCACGGGCCTGATGGACGCGGGCGCCGCCATCCGCGGCCGCGCCGGCGAGCGCAAGGCCGCGCCCCGTGGACCGCGCGCCGTACCGCGCTGACGCTCGGCGCCGCGGGATGAGCGAGGGGTGGGTCCGCGCCGCGGGCCCACCCCTCGCCCGCTTCCGGCGGGGCTCGCGTCTTTCGGGTTGCCGGGGGTGCCCCGCGGGCCTATCTTGCGCCCCCTTCAAACCCGACCCTTTTGCGATCACACACGAGACCGAGACGAGCCCGATGGCCAGGTTCCAGGGCGTAGACTACTACGAGATAGACGGGCTGCTCACCGAGGAGCAGCGGATGATCCGCGACACCGTGCGGCAGTGGGTGGACGACGAGCTGATGCCGGTGATCAACGACGCCTACATCGGCCGCTACCTGCCGAAGCAGCTGATTCCCGGGATGGCGGAGCTGGGCGTGTTCGGCGCCAACCTGCCGGAGGAGTACGGCTGCGCCGGGCTGGACAACGTGTCGTACGGCCTGATCATGCAGGAGCTGGAGCGCGGCGACAGCGGCATCCGCTCCTTCGCGTCCGTCCAGGGCGCGCTCTGCATGTACCCCATCTACGCATTCGGCAGCGAGGAGCAGAAGCAGGAATACCTGCCGCGCATGGCCGCGGGCGAGGTGATCGGCTGCTTCGGGCTGACGGAGCCGGACTTCGGCAGCAACCCGGGGGGGATGATCACCCGCGCGCAGAAGAGCGACGACGGATGGGTGATCAACGGCGCCAAGATGTGGATCACCAACGGCTCCACCGCCAACATCGCCATCATCTGGGCCAAGACCGGCGACCTGGACGATTCGAAGAGCATCCGCGGCTTCATCGTCCCCACCGACGCGCCGGGCTTCAGCGCGAAGGACCAGAAGGGCAAGCTGTCGCTCCTCGCCTCCGACACCTCGGAGCTGGTGCTGCAGGACGTGCGCGTGCCGGACAGCGCGCTGCTGCCGAAGTCGGGCGGGCTGAAGAGCCCGCTGATGTGCCTGACGCAGGCGCGCTACGGCATCGCCTGGGGCGCCATCGGCGCGGCGATGGCGTGCTACGACGAGGCGCTGAGCTATTCCAAGCAGCGGGTGATGTTCGGCAGGCCCATCGGCGCCACGCAGATCCAGCAGACGCGGCTGGCGGAGATGCTCACCGAGATCACCAAGGCGCAGCTGCTGGCCTGGCGGCTGGGGGTGCTGAAGGACGCGGGGACGGTGCGGCCGGAGCAGGTGTCGCTGGCCAAGCGCAACAACGTGGACATGGCCTGCGAGTGCGCCCGCGAGGCGCGCCGGCTGCTGGGCGGCAACGGCATCCTGGTGGAGTACCAGTCCATGCGCCACATGGCCAACCTGGAGTCCGTCTACACCTACGAGGGAACGCACGACATCCACGGCCTGATCCTGGGGCAGGACGTCACCGGGTTCGCGGCGTACTGACGGCGGCGGTTTTCGGTGGATGACGAGGGCGGGTCCGCGGCTGCGGGCCCGCCTTTCTGCGTTGGAAGAGTGCGTGAGTGCGATGAAGCCGCATAACCATCCAACGTGATGTTCCCAAAGAATTCATCGGAGGAAAGAGAGAAAATCCTGGTGGAACAGGAAGACGCGCCACGCCGGCTGGTTCCTGGAATCGAGCCGGGGTTCGGGTGTCCTGACTCCGACTTCGCGGGCCCGAAAGCTGCGGCACAAAGTGGCCGAGAAGGATGAGCACCCACGCCTTCCCGTTCCCGCGCCGTCCGCGCCGGACGGTGCGACCCCCCATCTCCCCGGGAGGTCCACATGGCCAAGCTCAGACTGAACCTGGACCAGCTCACCGTCGACTCCTTCGGCACCTCCACCCGCGCCGCGCCGAAGGGCACCGTCTTCGGCGAGCAGTGCACCTGCCAGACCGCCTGCACCTGTCCCGGCTGCAACACCTGCGACAACACGTACTGCAACCAGAACACCTGTGGGGGCGGCTACACCTGCGACTGGAGCATCTCGGTCAACCCCTGGATCTGCGACTGCTGTCCGTGAAGACGAGGCGTTTCGCCACACCCGGCCGGGCACCCGGCCGGGTGCGCGCATCGTGATCCGCCGGCCATATCCGCAACCCGTCAAACATTTTGCGCAAAGCGTGCCGGGAGATGTAAGAATCCCGCTGCGCCGAACGTTTACCCCCGAGTTTCCCGCCGGACCCGCTCTCCCTCAGCGCTTCCCCCCCATGCGCCGTACCCGCCGCCGGCTCGCCGTTCCGCTCCTTCTGCTCGCCGCCTGCGAGGGCGGGGGAGAGGAGGTGGAGATCGCCCGGCCGTTCGACCTTCGCCTGGAGATCGTCCAGGGGAAGTCGATGGTCTCCATGGTGCGCGACCCCGCGGCCGCCCCGGGCGATCCCAACCTGACGTCGGTCCCGGTCACCGTGCAGGTCTCCGTCGCCGGGGAGCAGGACCGGCTGGCGGGGGCGGGCGGCACCGGGCCGTCGCGGGAGGTGCGACTCCCGGCGGTGGAGGTCCACT
>DASTNU010000151.1:0-3072 GCA_035720605.1 Longimicrobium sp.
GCGTAGTTGCGCACGTTCGCCAGCACGGCGGCCGTGTGCCCTCCCAGCCTTTCCGCCACCCGCAGGGAGTCCTCGTCTTCCCCGCCACCGCGGCGCCACCCGGCCAGCAGCGTTCCCAGCGTCTCGCCGTCGTGGCGCAGGGGCACCAGCACCCCGGCGGCGCCGCCGGGAAGGCCGATCCGCCGCGCCTCGCCGCCCTCGTCCCGCGCCTGCGCCAGCAGCCCGGCGAGATCGTCGTCGGCTCCGTCCGCCGCCCAGGCGCGGGGTTCGGCAAGGAGCGGGGTGCGCAGCACGGCCACGTCGGCGTCCAGCACCCCGGCAAGGCGCACGCGCAGCAGCCGCCACACCTCGTCCGCCTCCACCACCCCGGCCGTCTCGGCCGCGAACTCGCAGAGCGCCTCCAGCCGCCGCGCCAGCCGCTGCCAGTCCGCGCGTTCCGTCGGGGCAGGGGCGGGGGCCGCGAGGGCGGAGGAGGTGCCGTCCTGCATGGATGCGCCTTTCGAGCCGAATTGGGTCCCTGCCACGCAGTCCAGGGGGGACGGCGTGCGCGGCCGGATGCGGGGGGCTATCTTGTGCCCGTCCCTGCAATGCAACCGTTTACGGGAACGATGAGCCTTCCACCGCTCCGTCTGAGGAAGAACGAGGACCGCAGGCTGCGTGCCGGTCACCTGTGGGTCTTCAGCAACGAGGTGGACGTGTCCGCCACCCCCCTGACGGCGTTCGAGCCCGGGGCGATGGCCGAGGTGCAGGACGCGCGCGGCGCGCCGCTGGGCACCGCGTACGTGAACCCCCGCTCCCTGATCGCGGCGCGGCTGGTGAGCCGCCAGCGCAACCGCCCGCTGGACGGCGACCTGCTGCGCCGCCGCCTGGCCCGGGCCCTGGCCCTGCGCGACGGGCTCTTCGACCGCCCCTTCTACCGCCTGGCCTTTGGCGAGGGCGACGGGCTGCCGGGGCTGGTGGTGGACCGCTTCGGCTCCGTCCTGGTGGCGCAGGTGACCACGGCGGGGATGGAGCGGGTGGTCGAGCCCATCGTCCAGGCGCTGCGCGAGACGGTGCAGCCCACCGGCATCCTGCTGCGCAACGACACCTCCGGCCGGGCGCTGGAGGGGCTGGAGAGCTACGTCCGCACCGCGTTCGGCGAGGTGCCGGAGGTGCTGGAGGTGGAGGAGAACGGCGTCCGCTTCCACGCCCCGGTGACGGGGCAGAAGACCGGCTGGTTCTACGACCACCGGATGAACCGCGCGCGGATGGCGGCGTACGTCCGGGGCCGCCGCGTGCTGGACGTCTTCAGCTACGTGGGCGGCTGGGGCGTGCAGGCGGCCGCGGCGGGGGCGGAGCAGGTGACGTGCGTGGATGCGTCCGCCCCCGCGCTGGAGTTCGCCGTCAGGAGCGCGGAGTTGAACGGCGTGGCGGACCGCGTTCTGACGCGGCGGGCGGACGCCTTCGACGCGCTGATGCGGCTGGGGGCGGACGGGGAGCGCTTCGGGATGGTGGTGCTGGACCCGCCGGCCTTCATCAAGCGAAAGAAGGACGCGAAGGCGGGGGAAGAGGCGTACCGGCGCGCCAACCAGCTGGCGATGGAGCTGCTGGAGCCGGACGGCATCCTGGTCTCCGCCTCGTGCAGCTACCACCTGCCGCGCGAGGGGCTGCAGGACGCCATGCTGCGCGCCAGCCGGCGCCTGGGCCGGGAGCTGCAGATCCTTGAAGAGGGGCACCAGGGGCCGGACCATCCCGTTCACCCGGCCATCCCCGAGACGGCGTACCTCAAGGCGTTCATCGCGCGGGTGGCGTAGAAACGCGCGGTTCGCGCCCGGGAAGCCAAGGGCGCGGGATTCAGCAGCCGGAGCCGAAGAAGCCGGAAACCCGGTCCCCGTCGTCCGGGGGAATGGCGCGCATGGCAGCGGAGGGTGAACGGGTGAAGGGGAGACGAACAGCGGCCGGGACCGCGCTGGCGGTCCCGGCCCGGAGACGGCTCAGCGCGCGATGCCGACGCTCAGGCCGATGTGGAAGGTGAGCAGGTCGGTGTCGCTGCGGACGGGGAAGAGGGTGATGCTGCCGTCCTGGTTGTCGCGGATGTCGCCCTCGCGCAGGTACTCCGCCTCGCCGTTGTTGTGGTAGCGCACGCCCAGGTCGATGGAGACGGGCTGCGCCCCGTGGCGCAGCGGCACGTACACGCCCGCGCCGCCGCCGTACGAGAAGCTCCAGTCGTCGAAGTTGGTGGTGGTGAAGTAGGGCTCGTCGTCGTAGTAGTACGAGGAGCTCTCCACGCTGGAGGTGGTGGCCAGGTAGCTGTAGCCGGCGTAGCCGTTCACGTACGGCCGCAGCCTGCCGTCCGGCACGCCGATCTGCGGCCCCACGCCGATCCAGGCGATGTTGTTGCTGGTGGTGAGGTCCACCACGATGCGGCCGCCCAGCGTGGGGCTGAGCGGGACGCGCTGCCGCTCGTGGCCGTAGATGGCGAATCCGCCGTCCACGCGCAGCGCCAGCCAGCCGTCGCGATCCAGCGCGTGCATGTAGTGCAGGTTGCCGCCCAGGCCGCCGTCCACGTAGTCGGCGAACTCGCCCTCGGTCTCGGCGATGGTGAAGCTGGCGCCCAGGTAGCCGCCGGTGGGGCGCCGCTCGTGGTACTCGTCTTCCCAGTCGTCGCAGTCGCAGTCCTGCGCGGCCAGGGCGGGGGCCGCCAGCAGTGCGGCGGCAAGGAGAGAGAGCAGGATACGCATCGTGCACCTCGGGATGAGGATTGGTCCGTGTCGGTCGGGTTGGGCCGGGGGATATCGCTGTCCGGCCCATTCCTGGACAGCAATGCCGGTGCCCTGATCGTACGTGAATCCAAGCGGATGCGACGCATCGGGTTACGCGCCGCGAGCCGCATCGTCCCCTGGCGCGGCGCCCACTCTGGAGGACACCGGCGCCCGCATTTGCACACGGGATAACGCGGGGCGGCGGGCGATCTTGACGGGGTGACGGGGTGACGGGGTGACGGGGTGACGGGGTGACGGGGTGACGGGGTGACGGGGTGACGGGGTGACGGGGTGACGGGGTGACGGGGTGACGGGGTGACGGGGTGACGGG
>DASTNU010000152.1:0-5809 GCA_035720605.1 Longimicrobium sp.
CGGCGTGGCCGGAGGGAAAGGCTTGCCAGCGGTTCTCCGCGCTGAAGGGGCGAAAGCGGAGCGGATCGGCGGTGGTGCTGGGCCGCTCGCGCCCCAGCGAGTACTTCAGCACGCCGTTCGCCACGCCGCCCGCCGCGAGCGCGGCGGTCACCCGCAGCGCCGCGTCCGCCACCCCGTCGCGGCCGGACAGCTGCCCCACGGCCCAGGTGCCGCCCAGCAGCACCAGCGCGTACTGTGGCCGCCCGCCGAAGTTCAGCGCGTCCGCCGCGCCCTCCAGCCGCGTGCCGCCCCCCGCCGGCACCACCCCGTCCAGGGTGCGGTCCAGCAGCAGCGCCCCCGCCATCACCGCCGCCCCCGCCGCCGCCTCGCGCCGCGTCACCAGCGGCTGCGCCTCCGCGGCACGCGGGACGATGCCCGCGGCGAGGGCGAGGACGAGCGCGGCGGATCGGACGATGGGGCGGAGCGGCATCCGGCGGTCGGGGGCGGAAAGGAGCGAATCGGGAGCGCGAAGTCTATCCGCGGATCATCCACCCGGCAACGCCGCCGCTCAGACTCCGAAATCCGCCACGACAGGAAAGCGGCTGCCACTTGCAACCTGCAACCTGCCGTTGCAGGCTATTCCCTATTCCCTATTCCCTATTCCCTATTCCCTATTCCCTACGTCCCTGCACCTGCCCGTTGCCCTCCGCCCCCGCCCGGAGCAGATTGCACGACGAAACCCCGCGGCCCTCCGCTGCGTAGCCATCGCCAGAAACACATTCCGGCTGAACGCCATTCCGGGGCGGCACGGCGGTTGCCACCCCTTCCGGCTCATCCACGGCGAGGCCCCATGATGCACGACGTTCTTCGCGACCGGATCATCCGCCACCTGGAGGCGATGCCCGAGGCGCAGCAGTACCAAGTGCTGGACTACATCGAGTTCCTGGCGTCCAAGTACAACCGCTCCATCCGCCAGCCCGGCGGCGTGCAGCGCTTCGGCGAGATCCTGGAAGACAGGATGCGCGCGCAGGGCGTGGCCCTGGGCACCATCCGCGGGGCGCTGGGCGTGGTGGGCACCGCGGGGCGCGTGGTGAGCGGCATCACCGAGGCCGGCCGCACCGTGCTGAAGGAAGTGGAGAGCGCGGTGATGCCGCGCGAGCCCAACGGGCAGGCGGCGCTCCCGCCCGGTCCCGTGATGCAGCCGGACGGCGACCCGCGCACCGGGCCGCAGACCTGAGACCCCAACCGGTAGACCCGTGCACTACAGCGACGACGAGACGCCCCGCCCCGACCGCCGCCCCCGCCGCGGCGGCAACGACGACCTCACCGGCGCGCGCGAGGCGGGAGACGACGATCTCGTCGGTCCGCGGCGAGGCCTCCGGTCCGAGCTCCCGGGCGAGGCTGGCGGGGACGAGCTGGCCGCCCGCCGCGCCCCCCGCCGCAGCATCCTGGACGATGAAGAGGGCGACGCTCCACGCCGGCTGGCGCGCCTGCGCCGCGGGCCGCGGGGGCGGCGCGGATCGGAAGGGATGAGCGCGGCGTCGTTCAGGGCGATCCTGCGCGACGTCCCCGCGTTCATCAAGCTGCTGGCGCGGCTGGCGCGGGACCCGCGCGTTTCCGTGCTGGACAAGGCGATCGTCGCCGGCGTGCTCGTGTACCTGGTGAGCCCGGTGGACCTGATCCCGGACTTCGCGGCGCCGGTGCTGGGGCAGGTGGAGGACGTGTACCTGCTGGCGCTGGCGCTGAGCCGCCTGCTGAACCAGGCCGGGATGGACGTGCTGCTGGACCACTGGGAGGGCGATGCGGCCACGCTGGAGACGGCGCTCTCGGCGCTGGACCGCGCCGGCTCGCTCCTGCCCGGCCCCGTACGCGCCGTGCTGGGCCACCGCGGGGGGTAGGGCCGGGCGAGTTTTTGGCGTCGGCGGGTAAGCGACTGAAGCCGGGGCTGCGACATCACGCTGTCCTCCCTCGCGGACATGGAGCACGGGAAACGAGGCGCATGCGATCCATCGCATGCGCCTCGTCGTTTCTCAGCCGGCGTGCGCTATCCCAATTCGGGTGAGGTGAGGTTCGCACACTCGTCCAGACAGACCTCGATCGTGCGCTGCAAGGCACCGTCATCCAGATCGATGAAAAGCATGTAGGGCAGGCCCTCGATCACGGTGCGGCCACGTCCCCGTTGCAGCGCGGTCCCAACGAGCAGGGGATCCAGTCCGGGGTCGGTTTCTACCAGGTCGGCCACGAGTCTGCGGAACCGGCCACGCATCGCGTCCTCGCCTGCCGGCTGGCCATCGTCCGTGGGGCGGGTGAGGATCGCGTACAGATCCACGAAGTCGCGTGGTTCGTAGCGGTCGCAGATCGCGTGGAGCTTGCCTGCGCAAAGATCCCTGTAGGAGGAGACGAGGATTCCCTCCGCCGTCGGATCGCGAGGCTCCAGGTAGAAGGGCGAGGCGGCGGCGAGATCGAGCTGCACCTCGATCCCCGTGTCTGCATCGCGTGCAACGAACTGGGCGAACCCCAGGCTGCGTCCGCGAGTGAGACGCATCGCGAACCCACGCTCCT
This sequence comes from Longimicrobium sp., assembly GCA_035720605.1. Lineage (GTDB taxonomy): Bacteria > Gemmatimonadota > Gemmatimonadetes > Longimicrobiales > Longimicrobiaceae > Longimicrobium. The sequence continues at coordinate 2,542 of DASTNU010000152.1, forward strand.
CACCTACCTCGCGGACGACCTCTGCAAAGGCTCCGGCGTTCATCTGGTAGTCGCCAAAGAAATCCAGGTCTTTCGACACCCGGTGGCCCAGATGGAACGCGGCAAGCGCCGTCCCTCCGTCCAGCCTCAGATTGGGCGCACCGTAGCGCGCGTCTGCGGCGGCAACCACCTGCATCAGGCGCACGTGCGTGGGGGTGACGATCCGAGGGTCCGCTCGCAGCAGGAAGTCCTCTCAATGCTGGAGGTTCAGCGGGTGGCGTTCGGCGATCTTCTTCAGCAGCAACGTCCAGAAGCCGCGGACGTTGGCCGGTAGCTCCAGCTGCTCGAACTCGCGCGCGAGCACGTCCATGCGCACCAGCTTCTTCACGTGCGAGAGATTCCCGTCCCGCAGCACGCGCGCGATGATGATCGGGTTGTCCCGGTCCACCTCCACGGCGGGGTCCAGGTCCTGGAACAGCTCGGGGAAGTCTCCGTATCGGTAGACGGTGCGCTCGTCGGCGGACATGGCGGGTGCTCGATTGCTCAGGGTATCCATGAAAGTTGCCGTTCTCGCCGCTGATCGGCAATCCTCCTGCCGCGGGGGTGGCGCTCACGCCTCTGCTTCGACAATCCGCACGCTCACGGAGGAATCAGGTCCTCTGTCTCGGCGGCATCCTCCAGCGCTCCCGCCGGGGGCTCGACGACGTAGAGGCGGGCGTAGCCTTCGTGGGGCAGCTCCTGCAGAGCCTGGCGAAAGAGGCCGAAGCTGCCTTCCACCACCTCCGGCGGCACGCGGCGCTGGCGCAGGTGCTGGCGCGCCAGGCACAGCGAGAGCGGCGCGTCGAAGGCCACGGCCACCACGGGGCGGCCGCGGGCGCCGGCGATCTGCCGCAGCCTCTGGCGGCTCCACGGGGTGAGGCTGGTCGCGTCCGCCACCGCCACGCGCCCGGCGCTCATCCGGCCGCGCAGGATGGCGTAGAAGACGGCGAACGCCTCGCGGCTCACCGCCTGGCTGGCGGCATTGTCCGAGACCAGGCGCCGGCACTCGTCGCTGGAGACGACCTCCGTCTCGCCGAACCAGCGGCGGGCGAAGGTCGACTTGCCGCACCCGGAGGGCCCCACCAGCACCACCAGCGCGTCCGGCGGGATCTCCATCTCGTCCCCCCGGTCCGCGCGGATGCGCACCGGCTGCGTCGGAGGCAGCGCGGGCTGCAGTACCTCCGCGGCCACGCGCTCAGCCCCTCCAGCCCCGGGAACGGCACCCGCTCCGTCACGTTGGCCTGGTCCGGCCTGTCGCGGATCTCCCACGTGAGCTCCGGGGGAATGACGAAGCTGCTCGTTCAGCTCGTTCCAGTTCACGACCCTGATCTCCGTCATCCAGGGAACAGGGAGAGGGAATGGGGAATCGCCAGAGAGGGCGCTCGCTCCGGTGAATGGCGCCGGACCCCGGGAAAGGCAGCCCTCTTCGTCCCGCGGGCCCGGTGTGGCCGATCGGCGGCCCGCGCGCCTACCGGCAACAAGCGTACGAGGGCGGGGCAAAGGGTCCGCCTCCATCGGATAGAGGTCCGCATCTATCCATGCGAACTCTGGACGCCGGGAACGGGCACCCGGAGGCTGCCGGATCGCGTATCTGGTTGCCGGAAAGCGACCTGGCTCGCAAACGGAATGGGGTACGCGCCTTGCTCTTTCCCGCCGCAACCTGCGAGTTCGGCCCGTCCCCGGTCCGGTCCCCACCCTTCCGGGACCGCCGTTCCGCCCGCCGAGCCCTCCCCCGTCGGCACCCCGTCGTACGCGCTGCCCATGCCGTTGCCCACCGTTGCCGTTCGCCGGCGCCTGGCGTGGCTCGCCGCCGCCGCCCTGGCCGCGCTGCCCCTGGCCGCGGGCGCGCAGGCGCCGGCGCCGGGCGGGCTTTCGCTGGACGAGGTGCTGCGCACCACCCTGGCCAGCAACGCCGAGATCCAGGCGGCGCAGTGGGAGGTGGAGCGCCAGGCGGCGGCGGCGCGCGTGGCCCACGGCGCCTTCGACCCGCAACTGGGCGCCACGCTTTCGCGGCGGCAGGAGCGCAACCCCCTCATCAGCGCGCAGAACGTTCCCGGCATCACCCAGTCGAACACCCTGACCTACAGCCTGGGCGTGGACCAGCCCTTCCGCTCGGGGCTGGTCCTTTCCCCCGCGCTCAGCTTTTCGCGGCTGGACGCGGCGGGACAGGTGTCCGGGGCGCGCAACCAGGCGGTGGCCAGCCTGGGGGTGACGGTGCCGCTGCTGCGCGGGCGCGGGGGCGGCCTGTCCGTGGCCGGCGAGCGCGCGGCGGTGATGCTGCACACGGCCAGCGTGGCCGGGCTGGAGCACCGACGCGCCGCGGCGCTGCTGCAGGCGGTGGAGGCGTACTGGGACTACGTGGCCGCGCACGCCCGCCTGCAGGTGCTGCGCGGCACGGAAGAGCGCGCCAGCCGGCTGCTGGAACAGACGCGGACGCTGGTGGCGGCGGACGAGCGCCCCGCGGTGGACACCCTGCCGCTGGCCGCCAACCTGGCCTCGCGCCGCGCCTCGCGCATCTCCGGCGAGCTGGCGCTGATCACCGCCCGCCAGCAGCTGGGCCGGGCGATGGGGATCGCGCCGGACGCCGTCCGCACCCTGCCGCCTCCCTCCACCGCCTTTCCCGCGGGACCCGGGGAGGGCGGCGCGCTCCCGGACGAGGGGGCGCTGGTGGAGGCGGCGCTGCGGGCGCGGCCCGACCTGGAGTCGGCCCGGCAGGAGCTGGTGGCCGCGCGCGACCTGCTGGCCGGCTACCGCGGCGAGGCCCGCCCGCGGCTGGACCTGGAGCTCACCCTGGGCTACCAGGGGCTGGAGGCGGGAGACGAGCTGGGGCGCCTGGTCTCTCCCTTCTACAGCGACCTGGGCGGGATGCACACCCGCCTGGAGGTCACCTACGGCTTTCCCCTGCGCAACCGCCTGGCGGGCGGGCTGGCGCAGCAGAGCGCGGCGCAGGAGCGGCAGGCGGCGCTGGCGTACGCCGAGCTGCGCCGCCAGGTGGCGCTGGACGTCGCGGCGGCGCTGGAGACGCTGCAGCTCTCCGCCCAGGGGCTGGACCAGTTCGGCGAGGCCGCGCGGCTGCACCAGGCGGCGGTGGAGAGCGAGAACCGCCGCTACCAGCTGGGCACCAGCACCATCTTCGACATCATCAACGCCGAGGACGGACTCACCAGCGCCACGCTGGCGGAGATCGACGCGCGGGTGCGCTACGCGGCCGCGCTGGCCCGGCTTCGCTACGAGACCGGCACCCTGGCGG
>DASTNU010000153.1:0-9406 GCA_035720605.1 Longimicrobium sp.
GTGCGCTGGCTGGTGGACGGCCGCGAGCTGCCGCGGGAGCGGTGGCAGCTGGTCCCCGGCGCCCACACCATCCGCGCCATCGCCCCGTCCGGCGAGTGGGACGAGGTCCGCGTCGTGGTCGCGGGGGATACCTGATCCGGAAAACACCGCGCCTGAGGATCGCTGTCATCCTGATATGACAGCGATCCGCGGGCGGGGCGTTTTTTCCGGGTTCAGTATGAGGATGAGGCACGGTCGCGGTAGGACGAGCTCCGTCGACTCCGCGTGACGCCCTGTCTTTTTTCGCTGTTAGCGGACGGCGTCGGGGACGGAGCCGGCCTGGGCGCGGCGGAAGGCCTCGGGGTCCGGCTGCACCGGCGCCCATCCTTCGGGCTTGCGCGCCACCACCAGCAGGCCGCTTCCCAGCCCCGGCGCCGCGCGCACCATCGCCAGGAACAGCCGCAGCGGCACCCCGCGCAGCATGTCGTGCGCGTTCCCCTCGAAGCTGGTGGCGCCCAGCACCTCGAACCCCGCCAGCCGGCACAGGTGCGCCGTCTCCGCCAGCGTGTACTCGCGCACGTGCCCCCGCCACCCCTCGTGCGACAGGTAGAACTGGTCCACGGGCGGATAGTTGCTGCGGCCGCGCAGCACGTCCACCCGCTTGCGCAGGTTGGCCGCGTTGGGCATGGTGACCGCCAGCACCCCGCCCGGCCGGAGGTGCGCGCCCGCCGCGTTCAGCAGCTCGCGGGGCGACTGGTGCAGGTGCTCGATCACGTCGAACACCGTCACCACGTCAAAGCTTTCCAGCGGAAAGGGGATGGCGTAGGTGGCGTCCTGCAGGTGGAAGCGGATCCCCTGGCCGCGGGCGAAGTCCAGGATGCGCTCCAGGTTGCCGCCGCGGCGGTGCCACGGGTCCGACAGGTCGTCCACCGCGTGGCAGTCGAAGCCCAGCCGCTGCATCACCGCCGTCTTGTCCATGGGCCCGCAGCCGATGTCCAGCAGCCGCGGGTGCGGCGTGCGCACCTCGCGCGCGATGCGCGGGACGATCTCCGCCATCGCCTGCCGCGCGCCCTCGCGGATGTAGCCGGGAAAGGGGAACGCGGCGGCGACCTGGTCCACCGCCTCCAGGACGCGGGCGCGGGCGGGGACGGGCATCCCGCCCTGGGCGGCGGAGGCGGGCACGGCAGCGTCGGTCATCCCTGCTTTCCTGCCGGGACGGCCGCCCGGCGCATGGGGTTCAGGCGCTCCACCCGCAGGTACAGCGCCGCCAGCAGCACCACCCCGGCCGCGAACGCCGGCGCCAGCCACTCCGGGCGGCGCCACGCGGCGGCCGCCAGCGCGCCGAGGACGAGGTTGATCGCGATCACCGCGCCGCTCACCCGCGCGTGCGGCAGGCCGGCCTGCACGGCGCGCTGGTAGGCGTGGCTGCGGTGCGCCTGGTGCCAGCGCTCGCCGGCGCGGGCGCGGCGCAGCAGCGTGGCCGTGGCGTCGAAGACGAACACGCCCAGCAGCAGCACCCAGGCCAGCAGCGGCACCGCCCCCGCCCGCTCCGACGCCACCGCCAGCGTGGCGAAGGCAAAGCCCAGGAACCCGCTCCCCACGTCGCCCATGAAGATGCGCGCGGGGGCCCAGTTCCAGATCAGGAAGCCGGCGCTGGCGCCCGCCAGCGCGAACGCCGCCGCGGCCAGCCCCGGCTCTCCCGCCGCCAGCAGCAGCGCGCCGCCGATCGTCCCCGCCGTCACCGCCTCGCCCCCGGCGATCCCGTCGATGCCGTCCATGAAGTTGTAGAGGTTCGTCATCCAGACGATCCCCACCACCGCCAGCACGGCGCCGAAGGGTCCCAGGTACAGCGCCTCCCGGCCCAGGCTCACCGACGGCAGGCCGCCCAGCCACCCCGCCGCCCACGCCGCCGCGGCAAAGTGCACCAGCGCGCGGGCCGGGGCGCCCACCCCGCCGTGGTCGTCCTTCCACCCGATCGCCGCGACGATCAGCCCGCCCCCGCCGAGCGCCGCCGCCGCGCGGACCGGCAGGACGTGGAGCCAGGCCAGCGCCGCGACCGCCGCGAGCGCGGTGAGGACGATCGCCATCCCGCCCCCGCGCGGCGTGGGGACGTCGTGCGAGCTGCGCTCGTTGGGGACGTCCATCAGCTTCTCCAGGGCGTAGCGCCGCACCAGCCCCGTCCCCAGCCATCCCGCCGCCAGCGCGGCGGCGGCCACGATCGGCACCGTCATCCGCCCCGGCCGCGGCTGAAGAACCAGTCGGCCGTCCGCGCCATCCCCTCCGCCACGGTGAAGGGCGTCCGGAACCCCGTCACCCGGCGAAAGCGCGACGAGTCCACCGCCAGCGATCCCAGCAGCCGGTCCACCGCGGCCGAGGTCAGGGGAAAGGGGAGCGCCTTCGCCAGCACGTCGCCCACGCGGCCCCCGGCGCGGAAGAGAGCGGGGGGCACGGGCACCAGCCGCGCCGGCTTCCCCAGCGCCGTGGCGATCGCGCGGACGAGCTCCGGCGTCGACAGGTCCTCGCCGTCGCTGAAGAGGAAGGTCTCGCGCGCCGCGGCGGGGGAATCCAGCGCCGCCTCCACCGCCGCGGCCACGTTGCCGCTGAAGGCCAGGGAGCGGCGGTTGCGCACCGCGCCGAAGGGAAGGGGGATGCCGCGGTGCACCGTCTCCATCAGCCGCAGGAAGTTGGCGCGCACGCCGGGGCCGTAGACCAGCGGCAGGCGCAGGACCGGCGCGTGGAGGCCGGCCCCGCCCGCCGTCTCGCGCACCAGCCGCTCCGCCTCCAGCTTGCTGATCCCGTACGGGTCCACCGGCGCGGGCGGGGTGTCGTCCGTCCAGGGCGCGTCGCCTCCCTCGCCCAGCGCCTTGACGGAGCTGACGAAGAGAAAGCGCCGGACCCCCGCGCGCACCGCCTCGTCCAGCAGGGTGCGCGTCCCCTCCACGTTCACCCGGCGGAACTCCGCCAGCGGGTCCGCCGCGGCGTCGCGCATCACGTGCACGCGCGCGGCCAGGTGCACCACCGTGTCCGCGCCCTCGAGAGCGCGCGCGGCCGCGGCCCGGTCGTGCAGCCCCTCCGCGGGCACGGCTTCCACCCCCTCCGCCGGCGCCGCGCCGTCCGGACGGACGAGGCCGCGGACGCGATGGCCGCGGGCCAGCAGGTGGGCCGCCACCTGCCGCCCCAGGAATCCCGAGGCGCCGGTCACCAGCGTGGTCCCGGCGGTCACGCCGCCCGCACCTCGCCGGCGGCGCCGGCCGGCCGGCCGGCGAGCCGCGCCAGGATCTCCAGGTAGCGCGCGGCCAGGCGGTCGCGGCTGTAGTGGTCGCGCACGAAGGCGCGCCCCCGCTGCCCCATCGCCGCGCGCTCCGCGGGGTCCATCGCCTTCATCCGCAGCACGGCCTCCGCGATCGCCGCGGCGTCGCCGGGGGCGGTCACCACGCCGGCGCGGCTCCGCTCCACGATCGTCGCCCCCTCGCCGCCCAGCGAGGCCAGGACGGGGCGCTCGCACGCCATCACCTCGAAGATCTTGGAGGGGATGGTCTCCTGCAGGATGGGGAAGGGCGCCAGCGGCACCAGGCACAGGTCGCAGGCGTTGTAGAAGGCGCGCGTCGTCTCCTTGGCGATCGGCGGATGGACGGCGAGGCTGGCGACGCCCAGCTCCGCCATCCGCGCCTCGATCAGCGCCCGCTCCGGCCCGTCGCCCGCCATCACGAAGCGGATGGAGGGGTCGCGCCGCGCCACCTCCGCCGCCGCCGCCACGATCACCGGCAGCGCCTGCCCCGCCCCGAAGTTCCCCAGGTAGCCGACGATGAACTCGCCCTCCGCGCGGCGCAGCGACTCCAGCGGGGGCGGCTCGTCGCGCGAGGGGTAGTACAGGCGCGTGTCCACGCCGTTGGGGATGACGTCGATCTTCTCGCGCGGCACCCCCTTCTCCACCACCCGCTCGCGGAACGACTCCGTCACCACGACGACGTGGGCCGCGCGGCGGAGGAGCGAGCGCTCCAGCGCGAAGAGGGCGCGCGTCGCCGCCCCCTCCTTCAGCACGCCCATCCCGACCAGGTAGTCGGGCCAGAGGTCGCGGATCTCCAGCAGCAGCGGCACCCGCCGCATCCCCCCGGCGAGCGCGCCCGCCAGGTGCGGAAAGAACGGCGGCGAGCTGGCGATCAGCACGTCCGGCTTCTGCGCGCGGAAGAGGGTGTTCAGCGCGGCGGTGGCCATGAAGGTGGTGTTGTTGAGCACCGTGCGGGCGAAGCCGTGCCTGGGGCTGGCGTAGAGCCAGGAGCGGAGCACCCGGATCCCCTGCCACTCCTCGTCCACGAAGAGCCGGCCGCGGTACTCGGGGTGGATGCGCCCCTCCGGCCGGTTGGGCATCCCCGTCACCACCACCACCTCCGCCCCGGCGTCGCGCCAGCGCAGCGCCATCTCGGCCACGCGCGCGGGCCCCGCCCCCACCTCGGGCGGAAACTGCTGCACCAGGTAGCCTACCTTGAGTCCCGCCATTCCGCTCAGGATTCCGGTGAAAGGACGCGGATCGTCCATCCCGATTCGCGCCCGTCGTTCCGATCGATCGAAAGCACCAGCACCGGCGCGGGCACCGCTTCTCCGAAGCGCGGGCACCACCACCCCTGCGCCGGCTCCCGCTCCCCCATCGCCACCCGCAGCCCGTCCCCGCCGAACGGCTCGATGCGAACCGCGGCGGATCCGCGCCGGGCAACGAACCCCGTCCCCTCCCCCTCCACCGCCCACTCCGGGTGCAGGTGGAGAAAGGATTCGATCCGCGCCCCCGCGGCGCCCTCCACCCGGTCCGCGATCCGCCATCCTTCCGCGTCCCGCGTCACCGTGCGGTGGTGCGCGGCGCCCGCGTCGTGGTACGGGCGATACGCGCCCCGGAACCACCAGCCGGCCTCCGCCTGCCCCTGCGAGGCGCCCAACAGCCGCGCGCGGCGCGCCATGCGAAAGGTGCCCCATACCTCCGACTGCTCGCGCCCGGCGACCTGCACGGTGTTGTGCGCGCGGGTGCTGCGCACGTACTCGCGCAGCGGGTCGCCCTCGTAGCCGCTCAGCCCCGAGTCCACCGCGAAGGGGACCCCCGCCAGGTCAAGCTCGAAGCCCAGCAGCCCGCAGTGCGCGTGGCCCGGCTGGTACGCCGGCCCCGGCTCCCCCGCGTCGATGGCGAAGCGCTCGCCGGCGTCCGGGTCCGTCCACCCGTGGAAGCCCGTGCGCGGCAGCGCGAACGCTCCCCGCGGGTCCTCCGGCTCCGCCCCGGCGGCCCGCTTCCCCAGCGCCGCCAGGTGCACGCGCGAGGGGGCCGCGTCCTGCGCCGCGTCGTTGAACAGGTGCAGCGTCCCGTCCGGCCGGCCGAGGACGCCCAGCGCCCGCACCATCGCCGCCACGCGACGGCGCGCGGCCTCCGGGACGGGGACGCCGGCGGCATCCAGCAGCGCCATCACCTCCAGCAGGTCGCCCAGGGCGATGGCGTGGTACATGGGCGAGCGCTCGTAGTGGCCGCCGTCGGGCAGCACCTGCTCGTCCACCTGGCGCCAGAGCCGCGCGGCGCCCCGCCCCAGCCAGCGCTCCGCCGCCGCGCCGCGGAAGAGGAGGCCGGCCGTCACCAGCGCGGTCAGGTTGCGCTGCAGGTGGTTGGCCAGCACGTGCAGCTCCAGCCGCCGCTCCAGGTACGCCGCCTGGGCGTGCACGCTTTCGAGGAGCCGCCGCCGGAACCCCGCGTCCACGCCGTCGCCCAGGAGGAGGAGCGCATGCGCCCAGCTTACGATGCGCACCGAGACGGCGTACGGCTCCCACGCGTCCCCCGCGCCGGGGCGGACGGAATCCATCCACCCCTCCGCCAGCGCCCGGAAGCGCTCCGCGAAGCGCGCCTCCCCCGTCCGCCGCCACGCCCAGGCCAGGTCCACCCCGTAGCCGAAGTACTGCAGGTGGTAGCTCCACAGGTGGCTGACGTGGCGCCGCGTCCAGTCGACGGGATCCAGCCGCTCCGTCCGCCCCAGGAAGGTGAAGCGCCCCTCCGCCACCTCCCGCGCCCGCGCCAGCCGCGCCTCCGCGCCGTCCGGCCCCCAGGCCGCGACGGCCTCCGCCAGCGCCGACCACCGCTCCTCCGCCGCCTCGCCGCCGGCGGGAAGGTGGACGGGGAGCCGCGCCTGCAGCCGCCGCACCGGGCGGTAGACCAGCTGCTCCCAGCGCAGCTGCCGCGCGGTGTGCCAGTACAGCCCCGCGCGGCGCAGCAGCCCGCCGCTCATCCCCCCGCCCGCGCCGGCCCGGCGCCGCTCACGCCGGGCGGGGCTCCAGCGGAACGCCCGCCGGCGCCGGCTCCCGCCGCAGCCAGCGTCCGAACCCCTTGTCCGCGAAGAGCAGCCAGAAGACGATCGTGGAGATGACCACCGTCATCCCCAGGGTGACCAGGTTGTAGTTGCTCCACGAAAAGCCGCCCATGGCCACGACGCCGTACAGGTACACGGCGAAGGGCGAGCCGTGGCACCGCCGCACGTACCGGTACGCCGCGCCCGCCACCGCCCCCACCAGCAGCATCCCCAGCACGTATCCAGGAAGCCAGAAGTTCATGTACATGATCCAGTTCCCCGTGGGCTGCGCGGTCACGGGGAGCTGCCGCGCCGGCATGGAGGGGCGCACCTGGTTGCCGGCCATGATGGCCGACAGGTACACCCCCTCGTCCACGGGAGGCTTGTCGGGGACCAGGGTGCGGGGGAGGGGCGCGGTGAGCAGGTCCAGGTAGCTGGCGCCCCACCACAGGCGGTCCGGCGACGAGAAGTACCCCACCACCACCAGCCCCCGGTCGGCCGTGCTCAGCTGCGGCGCCACCCGCGCCACGTTCTTCAGCGCGTCCTGCACCACCAGCCCCGGGTGCGCGGAGTACCGCGCGAACGCGGTGTAGCTGCGAAAGAGCGGCATCACCGCGATGAAGACGAAGAGCACCGCCCCCAGCGCCACCGTCCACGGCGTCAACACGCGCCGGAACGGCCGGATGCCGTAGTGCACCACCATCATGGCGAAGATGATGAGGGTGATGGCCCCCGAGCGCCCGCCTGTGGAGGCCAGCACCGCGGCCACCAGGATGATCCCCAGCACCGCCAGCCCCCGGCGCAGCCGCGTGGTGCGGAAGCGCAGCGAGTAGGTGAGCAGCAGCGCCGCGAAGGTGAGGAGCAGGGTGTAGACGGTGGAGATGTAGCCGGTGCCGGCGGTGATGAGGGTGCGGTTGTACAGCACCTTCCACAGGTTGGCCAGCCCGCCGATGCGGGTGAGGAAGAACATGTACGCCCCCACCCCCAGCCCCCCCGTCACCAGGATCGCCGTCCAGGTGCGCCCCGGGGTGAACCGCTCGATGCGCAGCGCGGGGATCGGCCGCGCCAGCGCCGGCCCCAGCGGCGACAGCAGCCCCCCCGCGAAGGCCAGGAACCCCAGCGAGACCACCAGGACGTAGCGGGCCATCGTCCCCTCCAGGTCCTCCACCCAGGGCGAGATGGCCGTGTTGTAGCTCAGGTAGCTGCGGTCCGCCGCCAGCAGCAGCAGGTACGGCATGGTGAGCAGGTGGATCGCCGTCGCCACCCCCAGCGGCGCGAACAGGTCGCGCCCCCGGTCCCGCCGCAGCAGCCGCACGGCCGCCAGCGGAAGCAGGTGCACGATCAGATAGCAGAGCGCCAGGACCAGGAGCATGGGTGCGGCGGGGCCTGTGGGCTACGGACGGAGCGAGCGGGCCACCTGGATGCTCACCCGCGACACCTCCAGGATCTCGTCCAGGGGGATCGGCGGGGGGCCGCCGGCGCGCACCGCCTGCACGAACGCCGCGGCGCACGCCTCCTGCCCCTTGTCCTGGGCCAGCAGGCGCATGCGGCCGAAGCCCGGCCACCCCCACCCGGTGAGGGTGCGGAAGTTGTCCAGCTGCAGCACCCGCCCCGCGGTGAACACCTCCACCCGCTCCTTGGGATACGCCTTGTGGCCGTTGGCCAGGTAGTGCACGGTGCCGAACGAGCCGTCCGCGAAGCGCAGGGTGAAGGCCGCCCGGTCGTCGCGGACGCCGGGGCCGGCGCCCGCGCAGGTGGCGTCGAAGCCGGTGACCGGGCTCCCCGCCAGGAAGCGCAGCAGGTCCACGAAGTGGCACCCCTCGCCCACGATACGGCCGCCGCCCACCCGCGGGTCCTGCGTCCAGTGCTCCGCCGGGATCTCGCCCGCGTTCACCGTCACGATGAACGACCGCGGCTCCTCGATCCCCCGCAGCAGCTCCTTCATCTTCACCACGTGCGGGGCCCAGCGGCGGTTGAAGCCCACCATCAGCAGGGGCGGGCGGGTGCCGTTGGTCGCCGCGCACGCCTGCTGGACGGAATCGACCTCCTCCAGCGTCAGTGCCAGCGGCTTCTCCACGAACACGTGCTTTCCCGCCCGCAGCGCCTGCACCGCCAGCGCCGCGTGCGAGTCGTGCCGCGTGGCGATGACCACCGAGTCGATCGACGGATCGGCGATCAGCGCCGCGGTGTCCGTCGTCGCCTGGTCGAAGCCGTGCTTGCGGCCGAAGTGCACCCCCGCGATCCCGCCGCTGGTGGCGACGGAGCGGAGGCGGGCCCCCGCCTTCGCCAGCGCGGGGATCAGGACGCGCCCCGCGTAGTTCCCCGCGCCGATCACCCCGATCGTCGCCGTCCCCGGCGTTCCGCTCGGGGAGGTGGATGGCGAGAGCGGGACGGTGCGGGCGCGGAGCGACTCGACGGGCTCTTCCTGCGGATAGGTCAGCAGGATGCCGATGGAGGGCTCGCCGCCGGAGAGGAGCGCGTACGCCTCCGCCGCGCGGCCGAAGGGAAAGCGGTGGGTGACCAGCGGCTTCACGTCCAGCGCGCCGCTGGCCATCATGTCCAGCACCGCCTCGAAGTTGCGCTGCTCCGTCCAGCGCACGAAGCCCACCGGGTAGTCCTGCCCCTGCTCCTCGTACGCCGGGTCGTAGCGGCCGGGCCCGTACGAGCAGGAGACCTGGAAGGTGAGCTCCTTCTCGTAGAAGTCCGCCCGCGACAGCTCCAGCCCCGCCACGCCCACCAGGACGATGCGGCCGCGCTTGCGGCACATCACCGCCGCCTGGTGCATCGGCTCGCTGCTCTGCGTGCTGGCGGTGACGATCACCCCGTCCACGCCGCGCCCGCGGGAAAAGGTGCGCGCCGCGGTCACGGGATCCTCGCCCCGCGACAGGTCCACCGTCTCCGCACCGAACCGCCGCGCCAGCTCCAGCTTGGCCGGGTCGAAGTCGATCCCCAGCACCCGGCACCCCGCCGCGCGCAGCAGCTGCGCCGTGATCAGCCCGATCAGTCCCAGCCCGGTGACCACGAACGCCTCGCCCAGGGTGGGCCGCGCCAGCCGGATCCCCTGCAGGGCGATGGCGCCGAGGACGGTGAACGCCGCCTCCTCGTCGCTCACCCCA
>DASTNU010000154.1:0-12367 GCA_035720605.1 Longimicrobium sp.
AGAATGAATGACGTATCATTTCAGTTGTCACTGTTGATTACAATGGAGCAAGGGTATTTCGATGATACTAGTGTCCACGAGGAGTTCTTGGAGCGTTATAACGATGAGTACCCTCATCGGGATGCCTACATGAAACGTGCGGAGAAGGTCTTCGAGTTTATTGAGGCTATGGATTTGCCGCCTAGGAGCAGATGGTGGAAAAAGGCAGACGTATTCACGTTGATTGTTGAGCTTGATCGCGCACTGCACGAACGAGGGATGAGGCTAGACCCTGCAATCGTGAAAGAAAACCTGCTTATATTTGAGACAAGACTCCAACAGCTTGCTAATCATCAAGGGCTTGAGGACGTCTCGACCGACTATCGAAGTGCACTCTCGCGATATGCACATGCTGCGGCCCAAGGGAGCAATCATCGTAAGAGCCGAACAACCCGAGGAGCAATCATGGAGTCCCTCCTCGGTTCGGGCGACGTTGAACAGGTAGTCCTATTCCCGCTTGAGGACGACACCTGATGACACATTTACCTTTACTTCTTGTGTGAGCGGAAGGTGTATGGCCACTGATGACCGCATGTGCCAAGGTACTCGCCTTGGAGCGTGTCCAACCGAGGTGATTTATGTTTCGTCGCTCCTCGACCGGCGTCTGCCCCACTCTCCCACGCATCCCGGCTCCCGGTGAGCCGCACTGCCCCCTCATCACACGGAATCTCCAGTGGAATCAAGGAAGTTTGCACGGCCGTCCCTCGCCCGGCGGGCGAGAACGATCGCGATGCTCGTGCTCGCGTCGCTGAGCGCCGGTGCGTGCGAAGACCCCATCGTCAGCGACCGGCAGGAGGTGACCATCGGCGGGATCTTCTCGCTGACGGGGAACTGGGCGTCGCTGGGGGTGACCAGCAAGGCGGCGCTGGAGTTGGCGGTGGAAGACGCCAACGCCTACGCGGCCGGCCGCGGCATCACCTTCCGCGCGGACGTGCGGGATACGAAGCTGGAGCCGGCACGGGCGCTCGCCGCGCTGGATTCGCTGCGCATGGCGGGGGCGCAGGTGATCATCGGCCCGCAGAGCAGCGCGGAGCTGGCGGCCATCCGGACGTACGTCGACGCCAACCCGCTGATCGTCGTCAGCCAGAGCAGCACGGCGGGGTCGCTGGCCATCGCCGGCGACCGCATCTTCCGCTTCACCGCGGCGGACAGCCTGGAGGGCGTGGCCTCCGCGGCGCTGATGTGGGGAGACGGCGTCCGCGCGGTGGTGCCCGTCTGGCGCGCGGACGCGGGGAACCAGGGGCTGCACACGGCCACGCGCCGGTCCTTCACCGCGCGCGGCGGCACGGTGTCCACCGGCGTGGAGTACGCGACCAGCGCGGCCAGCTTCGCCGCCACCGTCGCCACGCTGGGGACGCAGGTGCGCGCGGCGCTCGCCGGGCGCCCGGCGGCGGAGGTGGGCGTGTACCTGGCCGGCTTCGACGAGATCGCCGACCTGTTCGCGGCGGCCGCGGCAGACCCGGTGCTGGCCTCCGTCCGCTGGTACGGCGCCGATGGCATCGCGCAGAGCGGCGCCCTGCTCTCGCGGCCGGCGGCCGTCGCGTTCGCCGAGACGGTGGGGTTTCCGGCGGCGCTCTTCGGGCTGGACCTGACGGCGAGCAGCGAGTGGCAGCCCGTCGCCACGCGCATCCAGCAGCGCGCGGGGAGCGCGCCGGACGCCTTCGCCCTCGCCGTGTACGACGCGACGCGGGTGGCGGCGCTGGCGTACCTGGCCTCGCCGCGGGAGGTGGACGTGGACTCGCTGGCCGCGCGCTTCGTGCAGGCGGCGGACAGCTACCACGGCCTCACGGGGTGGACCGCGCTGAACGCCGCCGGCGACCGCGCCTACGCCGACTTCGACTTCTGGGCGATCCGCCCCTCCGGCGCCAGCCACGCCTGGACGCGCGTCGCCGGCTACGAGACGCGCTCCGGCACGCTGAGCCGGTGACGGGGTGACGGGTGGGGCGGATGGGGCGGCATCGACAGTGGTGACGGCCGCCCCGCCCGGCATCCTCCGCGGGACCCTGCAAGGCGGTAGCGGAGATCGAGGATCGACCAGTTTCAACTGCGGACCGACGGCATGAGCACGGACCAGGTGTCGACGGCGGGAACCGTTGCCGGTGACACGGCGCGCTATCACGTGCGTCTGATGTTCGAGTGGGGCGGTGGCTGCCTGTGGTGCGGCAACGATGCGGCCCGCGAAGCGTTCGACGTGGACTACCTGGAGGACCGGCTCCCGCTCTCCGATGAGACGCGGCAGCGGCTGGAGGAGCTGTCCCGGTGGCACGACACGTCGCTCGACTGGGACGATCCCGCCGGTCCCGGCCCCTGGCCCGCCGCCGAGAGCGACCGCTTCGATCGCGCCGCCGCCGAACTGCTGGAGATCGTCCGCGCGGAGCTGGGACCGGACTTCCAGGTCGAGTACGTGCGACTGTAGCACTCGTCGCGGGCCTCGCTCAACCGCCGCCGCGTACCCGCGAAACAGGAGCCCCGGTGGCCAAGAAGAAAACGCTCTTCGGCAAGGTGAAGCCGCGGTACCGGTTCGCGCTGAACCCGTTTCCCGAGGTACGCTGGAGTCGCTGCCCGCGCTGCGAAAAACTGACGCATTACCGCAAGTTCCCGCTGCTCATCCACATCGACGGGCTGGGACTGCTCACGCTGGGCAAGACGTGCCGCTATTGCACGCCATGCGAGTTCATCATCGTGGACCAGGCGGAGCTGGAGGAGCAGCTCGTCATCGCCTGCGAGGAACGCGGGTTTCCGGAAACGGTGGGAAGCCCGTACACTGTGTTCGCGACCGTTGAGCGAGCATACTGGAAGGATAGCCTGAAGCACCCCCAGCTGAGCCTTGAAGACCTGCGGGCACACGCGGCGGACATCAAGGAGCATCATCAATTGTTCGATCCGCGGCCGGTGTTGGGACCCGCCGGGGCGTAACGCCGAACGTGATCGGTAGCGCAGGAGAGATCGGCTGATCCGACAACGCACTGACGGAGGCGAACCGATGGATGCATCCGACCTCTACGGGCGACTCTCCGCCGCGCACGCGGACGCGCTGCGGGTGCACGACAGCCCGGTGTACGCCGACCAGCTCGCGTCGAAGGTCGACGGGATCATCCGCGCACTCGACCAGGCGGACCTGGATGACGACACGCGCAAGCGCATCCACGATGCGCTGGGCGTCGCCGAGCGCGTGCTGCGCCGCGACGACGATGGCCGCGAAGCCGCACGCCACCTGCACACCGCCATCGGCCTGCTGGGCCCCCGTCCGCGCAAGCCCTCCCCGTTCCTGGATGATGACGAGGAGTAGCACCTCCCCGCCCCTCGCAGCCCGCTAGCGTTGGTGTCCCGCGAAAGACGGACAGTGCGTAGTCGTTGCGGCGACTTCATCAGTCGCTGCGGGGCCAGAATGTGAACCCACGTTTACAATCCAACGCCACAATCCACATCGATGGAGCAACCGATGGCATCCACCAACGTGCTGGTGCGGGTGCAGGCGAAGGGCGGCAAGTTCCTGGGGCCGGACGCGGGCTACTCGCGGGTCACGCTCACGGACACGGGCTCCGGGACCGTGCTGGCGCAGGGGATCGCGGAGGGCGGGTCGGGGACGCTGACGGGCGGGTTCGTGGCGGCGGCCACGCGGCAGCAGATCGTGACGCCGCAGTTCGGCACGCAGACCACGTTGTGGCTCAGCGCCACGCCGGGCCAGCCCACCGCCGGCCTCAGCGCCTCGGTGGACCTGCCGGCGCCCACGATGGTGGAGCTCGCCGCGGAGGCGCTGACGGACGGCGTGCCCAACGGCCACACCGTCCGGCAGACGATGTGGCTCGCGCCCGGCGCCGACCTCACCGCGGAGCCGGGGGTGGTGCTGGTGATGCCGGGGCTGATCGTGGACATCCTGGTCCCCGCCACGCAGTCGCTCCCCGACCGGAACCTGGACGTGAGCGCCTGGGTGACGATGATGTGCGGCTGCCAGATCGACCCGACGCTGCCGTGGGTGCCGTCGGACTTCCAGGTCACGGCGACCATCAGCCAGATCGGCGGCTCCTTCACCACCACGGTGCCGCTCACCTTCCAGACCACCAGCACCTTCGACACCGCGGATCCCATCGCGCTGCCGGGACCGGGGAGCTACGACCTGACGGTCAACGCCGTGCAGGCGGCGGAGGGGAACGTGGGGAGCGAGCACATGACCTTCACCGTGCCCGGCTGAGCCGCGGAGCCAGCGTGGGAACACGCGTCACGCAGAGGACGCGGGGCAAAAGGGAGGGCGCGGAGAACGAATCGAGGTTCTCCGCGCCCTCCCTTTTCCTCTCCATCGGATTCATGCGGAATCAGAAGATGCCGACCTTGCCCTTCGCGAAGTCGCGCAGGCGCGCGGAGTCGTAGCCGATGCCGTCGCGGAAGACGGTGACCACTTCATAGATCTCCGACGGCGTACGAACTGGATCGCCGCGGATGACGACGAGGTCCGCGGCCTTGCCGGGCTCGATGGAGCCGATCCGCGCCTCCTCGCCCAGGATGCGCGCGCCGTTCAGGGTCAGGATCTGGATCGACTGCTCGGGGGTGAAGCCGGCCTCCACCAGCATCTCGTGGTTGCGCAGGTCGCCGAAGCCGGGGAGGTAGCCGGTGCCCCACGGGTCAGATCCCGCCCCCAGCAGCCCGCCCGCCGCCACGAAGTCGCGCTCCCACCGCATCATCTTCTCCAGCAGCCGCACGGGGACGATGAAGCTGGAGCCCACCAGGTCGGCGTGGTTCTCCTCCACCTCGCGGCGCGTCTCCGGCGCCAGCATCTCCATGGCCCGCGGGTCCAGCCGCGCCCGCACGGGAGAAAAGGTCTCGTAGACGCCCAGCGTGCTCACCACGGGCGTGCCGCTCGCGGCCAGGCGGCGGATGCTCTCCTGCACCGCCTCGCTCCCCACGTCCACGTCCGCCTGCGCCTGCTGGTTCCCCGTCGGGCAGACGTCCGGCTGCTTGCCGGGGACGTACTCGCTGGCGGTGATGAACCCGTGCTGCAGCGCGTCGATCCCCATCTCCGCCGCCTCGGCGAAGGTGACGTGGCACAGGTGGCCCGTCACGCGCAGCCCCCGCGCGTGTGCCGCGTCGATCAGCCAGCGCAGCGCGTCGCCGGGGCCGCCCAGGACCTTGAACCAGGTTGCGCCCTTCGCCGCCCACTCGTCCACCACCCGCCGCGCCTCTTCCGGCGAGTCGATGCCGCGGAACGGGCCGGTCCGCCGCGTACCGCCGGAGAAGTACGGCCCGGCGATGAGAAAGCGCGGGCCGGGCATCTCGCCCGCGTCCACCGCGCGCTTGAGCTCCGCCTCCTGATCGGCCAGCTGGCTGCCGGCCGTCATCGCCGTGGTGATGCCGAGCGCCAGGTACAGGTACGCGCTGGCGTTCATCGGCGCCGTCCGCCGCAGCCCGCCCAGGTAGGTGTGCTCGTGCAGCCCCACCAGCCCGGGGATCACCGTGTGGTCGCGCAGGTCCATCACGCGCGCGCCCGCCGGGACCGGCGTCGTCGCGGCGGGCCCGACCGCCTGGATGCGCCCGCCGCTGAGCACGACGGTCTGCCCGTCACGCGCGGGCGCGCCGGTGCCATCCACCAGCCGCACGTTGGTCAGCGCCACCACCGGCGCGTCGACGGAGACGTACGGGCGCACGGCGGCGGTGATCTCCGGACGGGGCTGGCCAGCCAGCGGCGCGGCGGCGAGCGCGGCCAGCAGCGCGCGGACCAGGGCAGTGCGTGTGATCTTCATGATACGGAGAAGGTGCATGCGATGACCTGCCAGCGAGATCCTGCGGTCTGCGCCAGAGTACCGTGTGTGGGAAGCTACGTGCGGCGCCGCCCTGAGGATTTTCCTTTCCTGCCTGCCCTCGCTGTCATCCTGAGGGAGCGCCGCGCACAACCATCGTCACGCAGGGATCCCCAGGCGCGACCGAAGGAACTGGCGGCGTAGCGCAGGATCTCGCCTGTGCACGGCCCCGCGCGGGCAGAGTCCGTGCACTCCGGCTACCAGATTCTTCGGTCGGCGCTGCACGGATCCAGGCAGGGCAGGATCACGCGGGCGCCTCCCTCAGAATGACAGCACGGGCAGGCGGGAAAACAACTCCCCGATCCGAAACCGCAGTGAGGGGGGCGACAGAACCGTCGGGTCTGAAGTGCTTTCCTTTCCTGCCTGCCCTCGCTGTCATCCTGACGGAGCGCCGCGCACAACCATCGTCACGCAGGGATCCCCGGGCGCGACCGAAGGATCTGGCGACGTAGCGCAGGATCTCGCCCGTGCACGGCCCCGCGCGGGCAGAGTCCGTGCACTCCGGCAACCAGCTTCGGCGGTCGGCGCCGCACGGATCCAGGCAGGGCAGGATCGCGCGGGCGCCTCCCTCAGAATGACAGCACGGGCAGGCGGGAGAACAACTCCAAACCCGATCCGAAACCGCAGTGAGGATGACAGGGACTCGGGTGGAGGCTCGAAAAAGCCCGCTCAGGCGACGCGGCGCGGAGGGAGCGGCTCGTAGACGTTGCCGGCCCTGGCGGGGCGGAGCCAGACGAAGTAGAACGCCCACGCCATCGCCGCCAGCATCACGAAGAACGCGCGCTCCCCGCCCACCGTGCGGTTGAGCCACCGCGCGTTCATCCACCCCAGCACCAGCGGCAGCAGCCCGACGACGAGCAGCAGGTACGTCCGCGCGACCCGCATCGGCGTAAGCGGAAAGCGGTCCAGCACGCTGAAGCTGGCCGAGTGGTGGCCGTAGCCGTGGTCCTCGTGCATCGGCTGGATGACGTAGCCGCCCAGCGGGATGAGCGGAATGCCGAAGACGACCACCCAGCGCACCGCGTCCCAGGCGCCGTCGCCGCGCGGGCGGTAGTCCAGCAGGGTGGTGCCGCACCCGTGGATGGTGCTGAAGCCGCGGCCCTCCGCGACCGCCCGCTGGTGCGCGAAGCGCGCCGTGGTCACGCGGATGGCGGCCGCGGCCTCTTCGATCTTCGCGACGGCGAGCGTCTGGCCGCACGCCGCACAGTCCCGGGATTCGTAGTCGTTCCAGGTCTCGCAGACCGGGCAGCGGATGGTCCTCATCGACGGAGCGCGGGGGGATGTGAAGGAGGTGCGCGGAGGCGGGGAGAGATGCGGCGTCCAAGTATGCATCCGCCCGCGCCGCGCGTCCAGCCGGCGCGTCCCCGCGGCGGCGGCGAAGGTGGCGGGCCCGGCGCGGCACCATCAGGCCTTCACGCTTGACTTCCACACCTTTCCACCCCTGAATTGTGCGCGGGTTCATGTTTCGCCTTCTTTCCGGGGGATGGATGATGCGAGTGCATTCCGTCGCCGCGCTTGGCCTGTGCCTGCTGGCCTCGGCCTGCGTCACGACCTGGGAACCGCAGTACGGTCCGGTGCCGCAGACCGCCGCCGCCCACCAGGGCCGCACCGTGCGCCTGGTCCTGGTCGGGGGCCAGACCTCGGTGGATCTGCAGAACATGCGCGTGGAGGGCGACAGCATCGTGGGGGAGAGCGGCAACCCGCCGCAGCGCCTCGCCTTCGCGACGACGGACGTCCAGGTGGTCATGGTGTCCCGGCGGGACGAATCGTCGGCGGCGAACGCCATCATCACCAGCGTGGGCCAGGTCGCGATCGCCATGATCATCGGGCTGGCCCTCATCGTGGCGACGGCCATCGCCTCGCTCTGAGATCCCGGGCGCACCTCACTCCCGGTCCGGCGGCAGCACCCATTCGCCGCGGGAGCCCCAGCGGTCCAGCGCGGCGAGCAGGCGGGTGGAGCTGTTGAGCCAGTTGGCGCGCACCGCGGCCTCCAGCTCGTCCGCGGCGCCGGCGCGGACGGCGGCGACGATGGCGCCGTGCTCGGCGAAGGTGGCGCTGTGGTCGGGGCCCACCATGGGCGCGTACATCCACTCGTAGCGGTCCGCCTGCGGCGCCACCACCGCCAGCAGCTCGCGCAGCCGGTTCCCTGCGGCGGCCTCCACCAGCGCCACCGCGAGCTCGGTGCGGCGGCCGGCCCCGCGCACCACCAGCAGGCCGTCCGCGCGCAGGCGGCGCAGCGCCTCGCGGGCCGGCGTGCGGCTCACCCCCAGGCTCGCTTCCTTCCGTTGACTCCGTGTGAGGCCCCATCTTCTTGGAATCCTGTGGAGTGCGACGTGGTGCTTGCCCGCGGCGGCCCGCGTTCCTAGAGTACGGACGCCGGTTCCCTCGGCTCCCAGGGCCGATGGCGGCGCGCCGTCCCCGCGGCATCCTCTCCGCTCTCCCGCCGCGGCACCTCTTTCCCTTGATCCGGCGCTCGCCGCCCGGCCGCCCACTTCAGCAGTGGAGGGCCGCTCCATGATCCGCACCGTTCTCCATCCATCCGCTGCCGCGCTGATCCTGCTCGGCCTCCCCGGCTGCGCGGGTGAATCGCCGTCCGCCGCCACGCCCGCCGATCCCCCGCCGGCGCTCTCGTCCATCCCCCACTCCAGCGCGCGCGGCATCCAGGACCTGGGGACGTTCGGATGGGACCCCGGCTTCGGGTTCGAGATCAACGACCGCGGCGAGATCGCCGGGCGCACGGACGCGGGACCGTACCTCGCCCCCACCGCGGTTCGCGCGGTGTTCTGGTCGCCCCGCACCGGCACGCTGGACCTGGGCACGCTGGGGGGCACGATCTCCGAGACGCGCGCGCTGAACGATCACGGGCTCGTCGTGGGCCTGGCGCAGAAGCCCGGGGAGTCGTTCGTCCAGCGCCATCCCACCGTGTGGAAGGTGCACGCCGGCGGCGTGGAAACCATCGAGCTGGGCCCCTTCGGGCAGGGGCAGGCGGAGGACGTGAACAACCGCGGGGTGGTGGTCGGCTGGTCGGCGGCATCGCCGGTCACCCCGCCGACGGCGTTCCGCTGGAGGGAGCGGACGGGGATCGAGCCCATTCCCCCGCTGGCCGGTCCGCGCAGCATGGCGGCCGGCATCAACGAAGCCGGCGACGTGGTGGGCAACAGCAGCGTGTCGGCGACGCCGCCGTTCATCGACCACGCGGTGGTGTGGTGGCGGAACGGCCGCGTGACGGACATCGGCACGCTGGGCTCCAACACCACGGCGCGGTCCATCAACGACCACGGCGAGGTGGTGGGATTCGGCCAGCCGTGCCCGGGCTGCCCGCAGCGCCCGTTCTACTGGAGCGCCGGGACGGGGATCGTGGACCTGGGCACGCCCCCCGGAATGCGCGGCTTCGCCTTCGAGATCGACAACCACGGGCGGGTGGCCGGCTGGTACGAGTCGCCCGTTGGCGTCTCGCGCGCGTTCATCTGGACGCTGGAAGGCGGGATCGTGCTGCTGCCGACGCTGGGCGGAGCGATCTCCTCCACCGGCAGCATCAACGGCCGCGGCCAGGTGACCGGCCGCGCGCAGACCTCCTCCGGCGCCGTGCACGCCGTCATCTGGCAGCTCGGGCCGGATTGATCGGCCGAGCTGATTGGTCTCACACGGAGTCAGCGGAGTCAGCGGAGTCCAGTTCCCTCCGTTGACTCCGTGTGAGGCTTTCTTTCCCTGCCTTCGGGGGACCGTGACGGGAGGGCGCGACGGGAGTGCCCGCTTTTTGCCTCTCTCCCGCCGGGCATAACCCGACCGCACTTCCCGAGCAGGAACCGACGATGGCCGGCGAGCCGCACCGCGACTCCCCCTTTCTTTTGCGCACACCGGACCAGCTGGACCGCGCGGTGCGGGACCCCGCGCGGCTGGCCGCCGTGCACGACACGGGACTGCTGGACACCCCCGCCGAGCCGGCGTTCGACCGGCTGACGCGGCTGGCGGTGCGGCTGCTGCGGGTGCCCGCCTCCTTCCTTTCCCTGGTGGACGACGACCGCGACTTCTACAAGGCGTCCACCGGCTTCGGCGAGCCGCTCGCCTCCGCGCGCGAGCTGGCGGGCCGCACCTTCTGCCACTTCAGCATCGCCGGCGCCACCCCCGAGCACCCGCTGGTGATCCCCGACACCCGCGCGCACCCCGCCTACCGCGCCGTTCCCACGGTGGACACGCTGGGCGTGGCGGCGTACATCGGCGTGCCGCTGGTGATCGACGGGCAGCCGGTCGGCTCGTTCTGCGCCATCGACACGCAGCCGCGCAGCTGGACGCCGGACGAGGTGGAAGTGCTGCGCGAGCTGGCCGCCAGCGCCCAGCGCGAGATCGAGCTGCGGCGCGCGCTGGCCCGCGCGCGGCGCACCGTGGAGGAGACGGAGCGCACCGCCCGCGAGCGCGACGAGTTCCTGAACGCCACCTCCGACGGCGTCTACACCATCGACCCTTCGGGGCACATCCTCTTCGCCAACCGCGCCGCGGCGGAGCAGCTGGGCTATTCGCCGGGAGAGATGATCGGCCGCGACGGCCACGCGCTCTGTCACCACTCGCACCCGGACGGCACGCCCTACCCGCGCGCCGAGTGCTCCATCGCCCGCGCCGGCGAGATCGGCAGGCCCATCCACGTGCAGGGCGAGGTGCTCTGGCGCCGCGACGGTACCTCGTTCCCGGTGGCGTACTCGTCGTCGCCGGTGCTGCGCGACGGCGAGGTGGTGGGCGCGGTGGTGCGCTTTACCGACGTCACGGAGCAGACGCGGGCGATGGAGGGGCTGCGGCTGCTGGCGGAGTCGGGGCGCGTGCTGGCCTTGTCGCTGGAGGTGGAGGAGACGCTGCAGGCCGTCGCGCGGCTGACGGTGCCGGGGCTGGCGGAGATGGCGATGGTGGACGTGGTGGAGGACGGCGAGGTGCACCGCATCGCCGCCATGCACGGGGACGAGCGGTCGGCGGCGCTCTTCGAGCGGGCGCGCCGCTTTCCGCCGCGCCCCGGCGACGGCGGCCCGCAGGCGCAGGTGATGGAGACGGGCCGTCCGGTGCTGGTGGCCCGGGTCGACGAGGGATGGATCGCGGGGCTGAACCGGGGCGCGGAGCACGCGCAGGTGGTGCGCGAGCTGGCGCCCGGCTCGGTGCTGGTGGTGCCGCTGCGCTGGCGCGACGACGTGCTGGGCACGCTGTCGCTGGTGCGCGGCGCGGACCGCCCCGCGTTCGACGACGCGGACGTGGAGCTGGCGGAAGAGGTGGCCCGCCGCGCCGCCATGGCGATGGAGAACGCGCGGCTGTACGAAGCGGCGCGCCGCGCCACCCGCGCCCGCGACGACATGATGAGCGTGGTCTCGCACGACCTGCGCAACCCGGTGCACACCGTGTTCATGAGCTCGTCGTTCCTGCTGGAGCTGCTCCCGGAGGACCGCAAGCCGGAGCGGACGCAGGCGGCCATCATGAAGCGCGCGGCGGAGCGGGCCAACCGCCTCATCCAGGACCTGCTGGACATCTCCCACATCGAAAGCGGACGCCTGTCGCTGGACCGGCAACCCGTTTCCGCCGCGTCCATCGTGCACGAGGCGGTGGAGCAGGCGGCCATGCTGGCGGCGGAGCGCGGGATCGCGCTGCAGCGGGGGGAGATGGACCGCGACGCGCGGGTGTGTGCGGACCGCGACCGGGTGGTGCAGGCGCTGGGGAACCTGATCGGGAACGCGCTCAAGTTCACGCCGTCCGGCGGCCGCATCACCGTCGCCGTGCGCGGCGAGGGCGATGCGGTGCGCTTCGCGGTGGCGGACACGGGGCCGGGGATCCCGGCGGAGCAGCTTCCGCGGCTGTTCGACCGCTTCTGGCAGGCCAATCGCGCGGACCGCCGCGGCGTGGGGCTGGGCCTTTCCATCGTCAAGGGGATCGCGGAGGCGCACGGCGGCCAGGTGCAGGTGGAGACCGAGGAGGGCGCCGGCGCCACCTTCACCCTGCTGCTCCCCGCCGCGGACGCCGACTCCACATCCGGCGATTGATCCGCAGCGTCCGGAATCTACTCCCGCACCGATATCCCGCCTTGCCGCAGCCCGCGGCGCGCCAGCGGAGATGACCTGATCGCGCTTCGTGTGTCCCGTTCGCTGAGACCGGTGCCACGAAGCGAAGCCCGTGATCACCATGGAACTGCTTCGAGGCGCGCGGCGTCATGTTCATCCATCCCAAAAAATTTCGATGGGCCCCTGCCGCACGCCGCCTGCTCTACCCATCCCCCGCTCGTCGCTACGCACACCGGCACCGCACCCGGCCGGCGCCGCGCTGCCATCTTGCACGGTCCCGCCGGTCCACGCCTTCCCTCTGACTCCGTTGACTCCGTTGACTCCGTTGACTCCGTGTGAGGCCTTCTTTGACAGAATGCGGATTGAACGATCATGCCGCTTGCGGAGAGGCGGCGGCGCGCGCATCAATCTCTCGGCACTCCCGCCGCCTTCCGTTTCGCCATCACACACCCGACGCCATGCCCGCACCGTTCCGCTGCCCCACCTGCTCCGCGCCGCTGGACGTGC
>DASTNU010000155.1:0-2518 GCA_035720605.1 Longimicrobium sp.
CTGGGCCGCGCTGCTGCACCGCTGGAGCGGCGAGGAGGACGTCGTCGTCGGCACCCCGCTGGCCGGGCGCACCCACCCGCAGACGGAGCCGCTGATCGGCTTCTTCGTGCAGACGCTGGCGCTGCGGATGGACCTGGCGGGCGACCCGTCGTTCCGCGTGCTGCTGCGCCGGGCGCGGCAGACCACGGTGGACGCGTACGCGCACCAGGACGTCCCCTTCGACGAGCTGGTGGACGAGCTGAACGTGGAGCGCAGCCTGAGCCACGCCCCCGTCTTCCAGGCGATGATCGCGCTGCAGAACGCCTCCGGCGGCGCCGGCCCCGCGCTCGCCGGGCTGGCCGTGGAGCCCGCGAGCGTGGAGGTGCGCACCGGGCAGGGGTACCTGACGCTGTACATGGAAGAGGGCGATGCCGGCCTCGACGCCAGCCTGCAGTGGCCGGCGCAGCTCTGGGAGCGGCCGACGATGGAGCGGCTGGCGGGGCACCTGCTCATCCTCCTCGCCGCGGCCGCCGGCAATCCCGACGCCGCCCTCTCGCGCCTGCCGCTGCTGGACGCGGGCGAGCGCGCGAGGATCATCGCGCAGGGCCGGGGCCCCGCGGCGGAGGTGCCGGAGCTGCCGGTCCACCGGCTGTTCGAGGCGCAGGCCGCCCGCGCGCCGGACGCCGTCGCCGTGGTGATGGGCGATGCCGTGCTGCGCTACGGCGAGCTGAACGCGCGCGCCAACCGGCTCGCGCGGCGGCTGCGTGCGCTGGGCGTGGGGACGGACGTGCGGGTGGGAACCTGCTTCCCCCGCTCGCTCGAGGCGGCGGTGGCCATGCTGGGCGTGCTCAAGGCCGGCGGCGCGTACGTCCCGCTGGACCCCGCCGCCCCCGCCGCGCGCCGGGACGGGATGATCGCCGACGCGGGCGCCCGCATCGTCCTCGCCCTGGACGGCCTGGCGGACGGCCTTCCCCCGGAGGTGACGGCGATCCGCCTGGACGCCAGCGATCCGCTGGAGGCGGGGGACGCGCCGGACCTGGACGTCCCCGTCCCCGGCGGCGCGCTGGCGTACGTCGTCTTCACCTCCGGCTCCACCGGGCGCCCCAAGGGGGTGATGGTGCCGCACGCCGGGCTCACCAACCTGGTGCTGGCGTACCTGCCCCCGCACGGCCTGGCCGCGGGCGACCGGCTGCTGGCGCTGTCGCCGCCCACCTTCGATGCCTTCGGCGGCGAGTTCTTCACGCCGCTGGCGGTGGGCGCGGCGGTGGTCTTTCACCCCGACCCGGCGGAGCTGACGGGGCGCGGGTTCCTGGACTTCTGCCGCGCGCACGGGGTCACCGCGACCGAGCCGCCCTCCGGTCTGCTCAAGCACCTGCTGGACGACCTGATCCCGATGGCGGAGGCCGGCCTGGAAGGCCCGGTCCCCACCCTGTGGACCGGCGGCGAGTCGGTGGACATGGAGCGCCTGCGCCGCTGGGGGCGCGCCACGGGCGAGCGGGTGCAGGTCATCTCCAAGTACGGCCCCACCGAGGCGACCATCGCCGCCACCGTGCAGCTGGCGTACGGCCCCACCGCCCCGCGCGGCGAGCCGCTGAACCTGCCGCTGGGCACGCCGCTGGCCAACCTGCGCGTCCACGTGCTGGACCGGCACGGCGAGCCGCGCCCCGTCGGCTTTCCGGGCGAGCTGTTCATCGGCGGGATCGCCGTGGCGCGTGGCTACGTGGGGCGCCCGGCGGCGACGGCGGAGGTGTTCGTCCCCGATCCCTTCTCCACGCGGCCGGGGGCGCGGATGTACCGCACTGGCGACCGCGCGCGGCTGCGGCCGGACGGCACGCTGGAGTTCCTGGGCCGCCTGGACCACCAGGTGAAGCTGCGCGGCTTTCGCATCGAGCCGGGCGAGATCGAGGCGGCGCTGCTGGCGCACCCCGCGGTGCACCGGGCCGCGGTCGTCCTGCGCGAGGACCGCCCCGGCGACCCGCGGCTGGCGGCGTACCTGGTCGCCGTCCCGGGGAGCGCCGCACCCTCCGCCGCGGAGCTGCGCGCGCACCTGGGCACCACCCTGCCGGAGTACATGCTCCCCGCCGCCTTCGTGGCGCTGGACGCGCTCCCCCTCACGGCGAACGGCAAGACCGACCTTCGCGCCCTTCCCGCACCCGTCCGCGCGCCGGAGCGCGACCACGCCCCGCCGACGACCCCGGCGGAAGCGGCGATCGCCGGCTTCTGGGCCGAGGCGCTGGGGGTGGAGCGGGTGGGGGTGCACGACAACTTCTTCGAGATCGGCGGGCACTCGCTGCTGGTGGCGCGGCTGTTCACGCGCATCCGCGAGGCGTTTCCGCGCGAGATGGCGCTGGTGGACCTGTTCCGCCACACCACCGTGGCGGAGCAGGCCGCCTTCGTGACCGCGCGGGCGGACGCTGCCCCCGCCGTCGCCCCGGCGAAACAGCGCGGCGCCGACCGCGCCCACGCCCGCCGCTCCGCAACGGGGGCCCAGCGCCCCGGCCGCCGGTGAGAAGCCGGCGACGGCAGATCCAGGGACACA
>DASTNU010000156.1:0-3021 GCA_035720605.1 Longimicrobium sp.
CGCGCGTGACCCTCAGTCTGCACTGCACTTTGGCGCCGACCGAAGGATCTTGCCCGCAGAACCGCGGGGCTGGTCCGGCGCGCGGAAGCCTGCCCCGCGGTACGGCGAAGTAGATCCTTCGGTCGCGCGCAAGCGGTTGCGTTACTTCGGGCTACGAGTGTGCGCTCCCTCAGGAAGACAACGCCGTCTCGCCGTCTCCTGGAATAGCGCCCCCGCCGAGAGGATCGGCGGGGGCGTTCGTTCGTGCGGCCTGGGCGGCCTTCGTCTCCGTTCCGTACCACTCCGCCCACTGGTCCTGCGTTTCCCGGTTCGCCGGCCACTGGAAGCAGAGGGTGTAGCCGTCCGGATCCTGGACGTACAGCTGCTTCATCCCGTAGCTCTGGACGAAGGGCGGCTCCGGGTCGGCGCCGTGCGCGCGGAGGTGCGCGTACGCGGCGTCGAGATCCCGGCAGCCGAAGAAGAGCGCCGTGTCGCGGTGCGCAGCCACGCGGGGCGGATCGGGAGCCGCCGGGCGGTCGCCGTCGTACGCGGTGTTCAGCATCAGCTCCACGCCGCCGCGCCGCAGCAGCGCCCACCCCACCTGGTCGTCCGGCCGCGAGGGCTGGGAGGTTTCCACCACCTGGAAGCCCAGCACGTCGCGATAGAAGCGGATTGACGCCGGCATGTCGAAGACGGCCAGCAGCGGGGTCATGCCCCGGATCTCGATCGACACGTGGTCCTCCCGATCTTGGTCCCGCCGCCCGGGTTCGCGGATCAGGGTGCGCTGGGCAGGTTGGCGCACGCCTTCTCCAGCTGCTCGCGCGCGGGTCCGGTGACGGATTGCGCCTGGCGCATGCAGTTGGCGTAGCTGTCCATGGTGCGCTCCCGCTGCTTCCATTCCGGGGAGACGTCCTCCTTGGCCGCGGCGAGCGAGTCCGCACGGGTAGGCTCGGGATTGGAGCCGCGCGCGCTGCCCGGGACGGTCGCCGCGGGGGGCAACGCCGGCGCCGGGGCGGAATCGGCCGCGGCGGCCGCGGGCGCCGGCTGCGGCGCCCCGGCGGCCGGGTCCTGCTCGGGGGCGGAGCGGTCGCACGCGCCGAGGGCCAGCGCGGCGGCGAGGACGACGAAGGTGCGTCGGGCGGAGTGCATGCGGTGGATCGGGGTCCGGGATCGACGGAAGCTGCGGGCGCCCGCGTCCGCCATCCGGGGGTGCGGCGATGAGGCCCGCCAGGGGTGCGGCCAAGCGTACATCGGCGCGCGCGCGAGTGTCAAGCGTTCATCCGCCGATTGCATCCAGCTCGCCGCGCAGGTAGCGCTGGCGCAGGCCGGGCGGAAACTTCTCGATGGCGTAGCGCAGCATGGTGCGCGGCATCCCGGCCAGGTGGCGGCGCAGGAAGGCCTCGGCCGTCGCGCGATCCCGGTTGGCCACCTCGCGCAGCATCCATCCCACGGCCTTGTGGATCAGGTCGTGGCGGTCGTGCACCAGCAGCTCCGCGATGCGCAGCGTGGTGCCGAAGTCGCCGCGGCGGATGAAGTGCTGCGTGGCCAGGATGGTGATCCGCCGCTCCCACAGCGACCCGGAGCGCGCCAGCTCCTCCAGCACGCGCCGGTCACGGTCCGCCAGGTGCGCGCCGACCACGTGCGGCGCGGACGAATCCACCAGGTCCCAGTTGTTGATCCAGCGCGTGCTGTCCAGGTACAGGCGGTAGATGGCCGCGCGCGCCTGCTCGTCGCCGCGGCCGTACGCGTCGGCGAGCAGCAGCACCGCCAGCAGCCGCGCCTCGTGCCAGGGCGAGCGAAGCAGCCGGCCGATCTCTTCGCGCGGCATTCCGCGGTACTCGCGCACCAGCGTCCGCAGCACCGGCGCCCGGATGCCCAGAAAGCGGTCGCCCTCGCCGTACTGGCCGGGCACGGTGCGAAAGTAGCCCTGCAGAAAGCGCGCGTCCTCCGCGTCGCCCAGCCCCTCCAGCCGCGCCTGGACCTCCGCGGCCGTGCTCGTTTGCGGTGACGGGGCCGCCACGGGCTACGTGGCCTGCCCGTCCATGCGGCCCACGACGGAGCGGTAGCCCGCCAGCCGGCCCTCGCGGAAGGTGAACTGCTGCGCGTTCACCACCCGGTAGGGCCGGCCGCTCTCGCGCCAGCGCCCCGTCTCGCGCGACATCACCATCACCGTGTCGCCCTGTGCCACCAGGGCGAGCGGCTCCGGCTGCTGCTCATCCACCGTGCCGAAGTTCTCCTCGATGGCGGCGGCCACCTCGCCGGCTCCGCGCGCGTGCCGCACCCACGGCACCTCGTCGGGGGCCACGATCTCGAACTCCACGTCGGGATCCAGCTGGTCGCGCACCTCGTCGAAGCGTCCTTCGGCGATGCTGCAGATCATCCGCTGCAGCTGCTCGACGTTACGCCGCTCCTGCGGCTTTGCGTCGCTCCCGGCGTCGCCGGCCCGGAACGCGGGAGCCAGCTCGTCCGAGGCCGCCCGAAGCGTCTCCGCCATCACGCACCTCCCGGTGAGAGGGGAAATCCTGCCGCCCGCCAACGTTGCTTCGCCCGGCGGCGCCGCGCCAGAGGCTCGTGCGGCCGCGCGCGCGGCCGGATCGTGATCCGCCGTGCGCCCTGCCTGAATGCGAAGGCCCGAACCAGGCGGGGATGAACGGAGTGTGCGGGCATCGACCGGGAATCGGGGATGCATGGGCCGTCAATCTACGGCGGGAAGCGGGGGCAGAACCGGACAGGCGTGCCGCTGGTTCGCGATTTGCTGACCGCGCGGCAGTTTTCCGGAACGCCAACTGCCACGTGGATACGATCCAGAAACAGAGGGGCCTGGCGCTCGCGACCAGCGGGCTGGCGGTGGCGATCGGGGTGATCGCGCTGCTGAACGCGCTCCGCTTCGTGCGGGTGACGCCGCGGGAATGGGCGGTCACCGCGCTCGCCTGCTGCGTGACGGTCGGGGGGCCGTGGCTGCTGCTGTACGCGGCGCCGCGGCTCTGGCGCGCCTGGGACCCGCACTTCGTGCTGGTGCCCACCCTGGCCGTCACCCTGCTG